>NZ_JBPQTK010000027.1:0-59170 GCF_051386315.1 Micromonospora sp. URMC 107 | reverse complement strand
CTCGGCGAGTGGCGCGACGCGGCTCCAGCCGAACGGTATTCCGCGAAGGCAATTTAGGTGAGGCCCGGGGACACTGGGCACACCGACACCTGACTCAACGGGCGACCCGCCGCCGGTGTTCCGCCCCGCGCCATGACCGCCGTCACAGCCCGACGGCCACCTCCGCACCAGCGGGGCCGGCCGCGCGGTGACGTTTGACCGATTCGGACGCGGGTAGCTGACCGACGTGACCGACGACGCACCTGTGACGGACGTGCCCGTGATCGAGGAGCCGGACACCCGGCGCCTCGACGAGCTGCTCGAGGACCTCTACCACGGCCAGGAGCGGATCAGTCAGGCGGACATCTACCGCCGGGCCGTCGCCGCCGAGCTTCCCGCGCAGCTCCTCACCCGCATCGCCGCCCTGCCCGGGGGCGAGTACGCCGTGGACGAGGTCGCCGACCTGCTCGGCGGTTCGGTCACCTGACGCCCCGCGGCTCCGGTCGGGCCGTCGGCGCGGCCCGAGCGGGTCGTGCCGGCCCCTCGTACGCGGGGCGAAACGCGTCGCCACCCGTCCCCCGGGGGCGGCCGGCCTTTCCGCACCGGAGGCCGACGAGCAGTGAGGAGAGCGAGATGTCCCACCACGAGGAAGAGCACGAGAAGCTGCCGGCGCTCGGTCAACCACCCGAGGGCCGGGACACCCTGCCGGAGCCCGACTTCGCCAACGAGCACGACCGCACGGCGGTCGACCGGGACATCATCACCGGGGCGGACGCCGACGAGCGCGAGCCGGAGGCCTCCCGGGGCTGGGCCGGCGAGGACCACGGCACCACCCCGACCTGACGCTCCGACGGCCGACCTGAGGCACGACGAAGCACGACACGAGGACGGCACGACCACGAAACGGCACGACACGAGGACGGTACGACGAAGGGGGCCGGCGCACAGCCGGCCCCCTTCGTACGTCAGTCCTCGTCGTGGTCGCCGCCCTCGGCGGCCTGCTGGGCCACCGCGTACGCCATCTGGAGGAAGTCCGAGGCGGCCACGGCGGTCAGCGCGGTCGCCACCAGCCGGGTGAGCCGGGGGGCGAGCACCAGCCCGCCGGTGAGCCCGGTGGCGACCCAGACGGCGAGGCAGAACGGGCAGCTCAACAGCTCCCCGATCGCGTGCCGGGTGGAGCTGCCCTGGTCGCGGACCTGCTCCATCACCTCGCCGCTGCCGATCGGCTTGTCGTACCGGGTGAACGGGGCCCGCAGCGGGCTCGTCACCGCGTCCTTCGACAGCAGCCGGCTCAGCTTGTGGGTGGCGACGGCGAGCAGCACCACGTCGGCCGGGGCGGGACGCTCGGGCACCGGGCGGCCGGTCGCCTTCACCAGACCGGCGATGCCGGCGGTCACCCCGGCGTAGGTGCCCATCGCGGCCAGGTAGCCGCCCAGCGGCCGGTGCTCGTGCGGCGCGTACGCCTGGCGCAGCCGCGCCACCTTCTCCTTCAGGACGGTCACCCGGTCTCCTCGATCTTCTCGGTCGCGCGACCGGCTCAGCCGGCCTGCAGGTTGTCGGCCACCTCACGGGCGAGGCTGTCCAGCGCCTCGTCGGCCAGCCGCTCGGCGTCCGGCCCGCCGGTCAGGTCGAGCCGCGTCCGGGCGCCGCCCGCCTGGGCGGGCTCCACCCGGATCTCGGCCGACCACTCCTCGGCGGCGCTCCACCGGGCCCGCAGTTCCTCCGCGCTGACCTCCTCCGCCGGGGTGCCGTCGGCCCGCAGCGGCTCGGGCAGCCACGCCGACGCCCGGGCGGGGTCGGTGGCGGTGCTGAACACCACCTCCGGCGGCGCGGACATCCCGCGCTCGGCGGACGCCATCACGCGTCCCGCAGCCGGCTCGGGTCGACCTCGCGCCCGGGATGCCGGGCGAGGTACTCGGTCTCCAGCTCGGCGGTGCGCCGCAGGTGGTTGGCGAGCGCGGAGTCCGACGCGTGGCGCAGGGTGTCCAGGCGGGTGCGGTGCAGGCTGTGCATCTCCCGGATCAGGTCCTCGTCGGCCAGCTCGGCGGGGTCGACGCCGAGCAGCTCGCCGTCGGGCGGGTCCGCCTCGCCGGAGGCCCTGTCGTGGACGTGGTCGCCGTCCCACTCGGGCATCCGCTGCTCCGGACTGCCGAAGTCGTCCTGCCGTACCGATCCCGTCATGATCGACCCCCTGCTCTGGTTTGGGCTCGTCTAGACGGATGCCCACACCGGGTGGCACCAAACCATCCCGCGGCTACGACGCCGCGTCGGAGACCCCGTCGGAGACCGGTACTCTCGATGCCATGAAACGGCTCTGGACCCCGGCGTGGATCGCGCGCCACGTGGCCATGGTCGTGCTCGTCACCGGTTTCCTGGGCCTGGGCTGGTGGCAGGTCAGCCGGGCCGCCGCCGGCAACGCGATCAGCTGGGGCTACGCGGTCGAGTGGCCGATCTTCGCGGGCTTCGTGGTCTTCGTCTGGTGGCGTGAGGTCCGGCACACGCTGCGTGGGCCGGCGGCGGCCACCGCGCCCGAGGAGGCGTCGACCGCCGCCGCGACGCGGCCGGCCGACGCCCCGGAGGCCGCGACGCGCCCGGTCGTACGCCGGCCCGTGCGGGTCGCCCGCGTGGCCGCGGCTGCCGACGGCGGCGAGGACGGCGACCTGGCCGCCTACAACCACTACCTGCAATGGCTGAACGACAACCCGGGTGCGAAGCCCGGCGACTACCCCGGCTGAGCCGGGCGCGAAAGGACGGACGACGGTGGGCGCAGCCCTGACCCGGTACCGAGTCATCGCCTGGATCGTCGGCGTGGCGCTGATCCTGCTGGTCGTGATCGGCATGCCGATGAAGTACGGCTTCGACGACCCGATCCTGGTGGAGACCGTGGGCCAGGCGCACGGCTTCCTCTACATGCTCTACCTGGTGGCCGCCTTCGACCTGTCCCGCCGGGCCGGCTGGCCGCTGAAGCGGATGGTCCTGGTGATGCTCGCCGGCACGGTGCCGTTCGTCTCCTTCTACGCCGAGCGGCGGGTCAGCTCCTGGGTGACCGCGGAACGCGCCGAGCGCGCCCCGGAGCCGGTAGCCGGCTGACGCCGGCTACCGGTTGGGCCGCCACGGGTCAGCCGAGGCGAGCGGGTCCTCCCAGCCGCCGTACCGGTTCATCTCCCGGGCCCGACGCAGGGCCCGGGAGACCTGGCCGAACTGACGCTCGTCGTCGCTGCTGAACAGCAGCACCCGCTCGCCCCGGCGCCGGCCCCACAGCTCGTACGCGGGCGGTCGCCACCGGTCCCCCACCAGCGCGACCAGCACGGGCAGCAGGAACACCAGACCCAGGACGAGGTACGCCCCCGCGGTGAGCCGTTGCAGCCCGCCGGTGAAGCCGAGCAGCAGGCCGACGCCGCCGATCATGGCGCCGGTTACCACGACGGCCCGTACCGCGACGCGGTCGTGGGGGCCGCGGCCGGTGTGCAGGTGGGTCAGCTCGGTGACCCGCCAGCTGTTGCGCCCGACGGTGAACCGGTCGACCGTCACGATGATCCCGGGTCGGGCGTAGAGGAGGGTGTTCTTCCCTGCGGTCGGTCGCGCCGACCGCGTCTGTCGTGTGGCGCCTTGAGGGTTCACGGTTCTACCTCCCGCGGCTGGTGCCGGGTCGACTCCCGTCGCCGGTCTCACATCGGTGCCGGTCGACGGGATTCCCGGCTGCGCGCTTCATTGTGTGGCGCACGTGCCAGCCGGGAGGGCGATTTCGGCTCGCGTCCCGGGTTGGCGGGTGCCTGGCCCGCCGGTTGCGGCCACCATGTCGGTCTTGTCGGTCATAACGGCTCAGCTTCCGACGGCATACGCCGACAACGACGAATGGCGCGGATCGCCCGATCGCCGGCAATAGCCGCGGTCGCCCCGCGGCGGGCCGGAGAAGTCGATCACGCAGCGCGCCCGTCGTGATCAACAATTTCCGTCACTCGGCCAACATTCGACCCTGCTTCAACTGCGCATCACTCCTGCCCCGGGATAGGTTGTCCGGGCCGGCCCGGTCGATCGCCGTCCACCCGGACAGCACCGGCCCGGTGTCGCCGGGGGCGTCAGCAGCCCGTGGCGGCCGGTGGGAGAGGAGCTTTCCGCTCTTGTCGTCCCTCAGGAACACGCTGCGCGCCCTGGCGGTCGCCGTGGTGTCGGCCACGCTGCTCGCACCGGCGGCACCCGCCCGGGCCGAACCGTCCCCCGCCGAGCTGACCCGGCGGATCGAGAATTCCTCCAACCAGCTGGAACACGTCGTCGAGGCGTACAACAAGCTCCGGGAGGAGATCAAGACCAACGAGGCCGCCGTGGCGCGGGTGCAGAGCCGGATCGGCCCGCTGGAGCAGGAGACCGAGCGGAGCCGGGCGGACGTTGGCGAGCTGGCGGTGACCGCGTACAAGACCGGCAGCAACCTGACCACCGCGGACGCGCTGCTGCGTCCCGGCGGCGCCGACACCCTGCTGGACCGGCTGGGCATGCTCGACCAGCTCACCCGGCAGCGGCAGGAAAAGATCTCGAACTTCACGGGCAACCAGCGCCGGCTGCTCGACGAGAAGACCCGGCTGGAGATCACGCTGGGCCGGCAGGCCGCCCAGGCCCGCGAGATGACCGCCGCCAAGAAGCGCATCGAGCGCGACCTGGCCGAGCTCTACGAGCTGCGCCGGCAGGCGTACGGCCGGGCCACCGAGAAGCCGGCCGCCCGGCCCGACAGCGCCAAGGAGGCCCCGGCGGTCTCCGGCCGGGCCGGCGTCGCGGTGCGGTACGCGTACGGCGCGCTCGGCAAGCCGTACGTCTGGGGCGCCGACGGGCCGAACGGCTACGACTGCTCGGGCCTGACCTCGGCGGCTTGGCGGGCGGCCGGCAAGTCGCTGCCGCACAACACCCGGATGCAGTGGGGCGCGGTCACCCACATCAGCCGGAGCGACCTGCGCCCCGGCGATCTCGTCTTCTACAGCGGGCTCGGGCACGTGGCCCTCTACGTCGGCGGCGGCCAGGTGATCGACGCGCCGAGCGCCGGGCGCAACGTGCTCAAGCGGGGCATGAACCTGATGCCCATCCAGGGCTACGGCCGGGTCCGCTGACCGCAGCCGAGTACGGGGAACGGCCGGCGTCCCCCTATCGGACGCCGGCCGTTCGCCGTTCTTCCTACCCTGCTCAGGCCGCCTGGAGCCCCTCGGCCCGGGCCAGCTCGCGGAGCCGGCCGAGCGCCTGGATCTCCAGCTGCCGGATCCGCTCCCGGGAGAGCGAGAACCGCGAGGCGACCTCGGTGAGGGAGTGCTCCCGGCCGTCCTCGAGCCCGTAGCGGGCCCGCATGATGCCGGCCGAACGGTCGTCGAGGTGGTTGAGCAGGCCCTCGATCCGCTGCCGCTCCAGCCCGGTGAGGACGATCTCCTCCGGCGACGGCGCGTCGCTGTCGGCGACCAGGTCGCCGAGGTTGGTGTCGCCGTCGTCGCCCACCGGGGTGTCCAGCGAGACGGTGTCCTGCGACCAGCGGACCAGCTCGTTGACCCGCTCGACGGTGACCCCGAGGGACGCCGCGATCTGCTCCGGCTCCGGGTCGCTGCCCAGCTCGCGGGTGAGCTGGCGGGCCACGTTGCGCATCCGGTTGACGTCCTCGACCAGGTGCACCGGCAGTCGCACGGTGCGCTCCTGCTGGGCGATCGCCCGGCTGATCGCCTGGCGGATCCACCAGGTCGCGTAGGTGGAGAACTTGTAGCCACGTACGTAGTCGAACTTCTCGACCGCCCGCACCAGGCCGGTGTTGCCCTCCTGGATCAGGTCCAGCATGGGCATGCCCGACCGGACGTAGCGGCGGGCGATCGACACGACCAGCCGCAGGTTGGCCCGGATGAACAGGTCCTTGGCCCGCTCACCCTCGGCGACCAGCCGCTCCAGGTCGTCCCGGTCGACACCGGCGGGGACGCGGTCCTCGCCGAGCAGGTGCTCGGCGTAGAGGCCGGCCTCGATCGCCTTGGAGAGGTCGACCTCCTTGGCGGCGTCCAGCAGTGGCGTCCGGGAGATCTCGTGAAGGTAGACGCCGACCAGGTCGCGCTCCTCGGCAACCTCGTCGGTTCGCATGCCGATGTTCTTGTCCACGTTGCCCACGGTCCCCTCGCTCGCGCCGGTTGCCCGGTTCCTTGCCATCCCCACGTCCATCAGCCCTCCCCCGTAACTTGCGCCGTGCCCACCGGTGCTGACACCTACACAACAGTTGAGACGCGTCGGGGATTCCATGTCGTGAGTCGAAAGTGTCACGAATGCCTGATAATCCGCTGAGAGCGCGGTCCATGTTTGCTGTCAGCACCCCATGTGGCGGCTCTCCGATGGGCACCACACCAGGGGCGGCGGATGGACGTGTCGCCGTCTCCCGGACCATGGCAGCACCGCCCGCCCGGGGGACGCAGCGACCCGGGTCACCGTCGCGCTGCGATCCTGGTCACTGTCAGGACACGCGCCGGTGCACCGGTCGGTTCATCCACGCCCGTGGTAATACCCCACCCCCCGGTGAACAATCCGCACCGGTGATCCATGCCCGTACGTGACGGGGGTCGCAGGGGGTGGAACGCGGGGTGGGGTCAGGAGGCGAGCAGGGCCAGGGCGCCGCGGACCTGGTCGGCGGAGCGGGCCAGGGCGGCCCGCGCGGCGGACACCTCCACGCCGGAGACGAGCAGGACCAGCGCCACCTTCATGTCGCCGTCGGCCTCGTGCAGGGCCTGCCGGCAGATCTCCTCCGAGCAGCCGGTGGCCTCGATCAGGATCGAGATCATCCGACCCCGGAGCTTGGCGTTGGTGGCGACCATGTCGATCATGAGGTTCGAGTAGACCCGACCGAGTCGGACCATCACGGCCGTGGAGAACGTGTTCAGCACCAGCTTCTGCGCGGTGCCCGCCTTCATCCGGGTCGACCCGGTGACGACCTCCGGTCCGGTGTCCACCCCGATGAAGACGTCCACCGAGCGGGCGGCCGCCGCCTCCGGATTGGCGCAGAGCAGCACGGTCGAGGCCCCCTTGGCGCTCGACGCGGCGAGCGCCCCCAGGACGTACGGTGTGCGTCCGCTGGCGGCGAGCCCGACCACGAGGTCACCGGCCCGTACGCAGTCGGCTGCCTCGGCCGCGCCGCCCCGGTCGTCGTCCTCGGCGTCCTCGACCGCCCGCCACATGGCCTCCGGCCCGCCGGCGATGTGGGCGCAGAACCAGTGCCGGGGCGAGTTGAAGGTGGGCGCGAGCTCGGCGGCGTCGAGCACGCCGAGCCGGCCGGAGGTGCCGGCGCCGAAGTAGTGCACCCGGTGCCCGCCGCGCAGGGCGGTCACCGCCAGGTCCACCGTCGTGGCGATCTCGTCGAGGACGGCCGCGACGGCGCCGGGCACCCGCCGGTCCGCCTCGTTGATCACGGTGAGCACGTCCCGGGTCGACATGAGGTCGAGGTCCGCGCTGAGCGGGTTGCGCCGCTCCGTCGGCGCGCCGACCCGGATCACCGGCCGGGCCGTCACCGGGGCCGTCACCTCGTGGGGTTCCACCGCGCCCGCCGTCATGCCCGCCTCCGTCCCGGGCCGACCCGGTGCGACCGGACCGCCTCGGCTGTCGCTTCGAGGGCCTTCCTGGCCCGGGACCGGTTGCGCGCGGCCACCCCGACGAAGAGGCAGTCGACGACGGTGAGCTGGGCCAGCCGGCTCGCCATCGCGCCGGAGCGGTAGGTGGTCTCGCGGGCGGCCGTGGTGAGCACGAAGTCGGCCACCTCGGTGATCGGCGACCGGGGGAAGTTCGTGAGCGCCACCGTGGCCGCCCCCCGGGCCCGGGCCTGCTCCAGCACCTCGATCACGTCGGAGGTGGTGCCGGTGTGCGAGATGCCGACCGCGACATCTCCCCGCCCGAGCAGCGCGGCCGAGGTCAGCGCGGTGTGCACGTCCGGGAAGTAGAAGGCGGTGCGGCCGATACGGTGCAGCTTCTGTTGGAAGTCCGAGGCGACGAAGCCGCTGGCGCCCGCCCCGTAGACGTCGATCCGGCCGGCGCCCGCGATGGCGTCGACGACCTGTTCGCAGATCGCCGGGTCGAGCTGCTCGGCCGTCTCCTCGACGGCCCGCGCGTCGTTGAAGGCGATGGTCGCGATGATCTGGGCGAGGTCTGCACCGGGCGGGATGTCGCCGCCGACGACCCGGGCGTCCGGCGGCTCGACCCGGCGGGCGGCCTCGGCGGCGAGCCGGATCCGCAGCTGCGGGTAGCCATCCATGCCGACGGACCGGCAGAAGCGGATGACGGTCGCCTCGGATGTCTCGGCGGCGGTGGCGAGGTCGGTGATGGTCCGACGCGCGGCGTCGGCCGGATCGGAGACCACCAGCCGGGCGACCCGCTGCTCGGCCGGCGACAACGACGGGAGCAGGCCGCTGATGTGGACGATCAGCCCACCCGGCTCGTGACTCGCAGAAATCTTCGGACTCTTCGCCACGGATGAAACTTACTTTCACGAGGCGTGAGCGTCAACCATGACTCCCCGTATTGAGGAAAGTACCGCCTGCCGGGTTGTGCCGTTTCGTCCAGCGTGCTGTTCCCCCGGGCGCCGTCGCCGCCCGCGCGACCTGCCCGGGTCGCCGGATGTGCGCTACCGGTCCGCACGCGACCCTGGTGCAGACGATGCCATCCCGCCGCCGCCCGCGACGCCCCGGGGACGCGACGCGGCGCCAGGCGGCCGGGCCTCGACCGGCCCGCACGCCGTCGGCTCAGGCGGTCAGCCGGCCGATCGCGACCGGCTCCGTGCCGGGCGCCGGGGGCACGCCCGCGGGCCGGCCGTCGCGCCCGTCGGCGGCCGGCAGCCAGCCGGCCATGTGGTCCTGGATCTGCCGGGAGACCTCCTCCGGCGGGCGCCCGGCGTCCACCACCACGAAGGTGGGGTACTCCGGCAGGGTCCGGTACGCGGTGTCCGCGGCGGTCAGGTAGCGCATGCTCTCGTGGTCGGTGCCGCGCTGCTCGATCCGCCGGTAGGCCTCGGCGGGATCCACGGTCAGCAGGAAGGTCACCTGCGGCCGCGGGAACATCCGGTAGCCGACCCGGGCCAGCCGCTCCCAGCGCTGGCCCCCGTGCGCGCGGATGCTCGCGTACTGGCAGGCGGAGTAGCGGTCCATGACCGCGACCCGGCCGGTGGCCAGGCAGCTGAGCAGGGCGACGGCGATCGCCAGCCAGCGGAGCACGGACTCCACCGCCAGCATCCCGCTGCGCCCGACGAGCCGCTGGGCGTCCGGGCGTCCGAGGCGGTGCGCGAGGCGGCCAAGCCAGCGCCGCCCGCCGGCGTTGCGGTGGTAGGTGGCGGGGCGGCCCGCCGCGGTGAGCGCGTCGGCGAGCCGGTGCGCCTGGGTGGTCTTGCCCGAGCCGTCGATGCCGATCAGGGCGACGGCGCGCAATCGGGCCCTGCCGCGCCGCGCCTGCGGTGATCTGGACACTCTGCACAGGCTATCCGACCCGCGCTCGCGTCCCCGGAGCTTTGTGCCGTCTGCTCCCGGTTGACCCCGACCGTGCCACCTGCCAGGTGTGGCCCGCCGGGATGCCGGGTACCGGAGTTGGATCAGCCGCCCACCACCATGACGGGAGACGCCAATGGCAGAGCGCGGGGACGAGAGCCTGGTGCACACGCTGAAGAAGGTCGCCGCCGTGCTCAAGCAGGAAGAGATTCCCTTCGCGCTCGGGGGCAGCTTCGCGGTGTACGCCCACGGCGGTCACTCCAGCGAGCACGACGTCGACTTCCTCATCCGGGAGGTCGACGTGGAACGCTCCCTGGAGGCGCTGGTCGCGGCGGGCTTCACCGCCGAGCGGCCGCCCGAGGACTGGCTGGTCAAGGTCTTCGACGACGGTCGCATGGTGGACCTGATCCACCGGCCGATCGAGACGCCGGTGACCGAGGAGACGTTCGCCGACACGGTCGTCCGGCCGGTTGACGCGATCCACATGCCGGTGCTCTCCGCCACCCAGCTCATGGTGCACAAACTGCTGAGCTTCTCGCAGCACTACTGCGACTTCGCCCGGGGCCTGCCGCTGGCCCGCTCCCTGCGCGAGCAGATCGACTGGGAACGGGTACGCAAGGAGACGCAGCACTCGCCGTACGCGGAGGCGTTCCTGGTGCTGCTGGACCGGCTGGAGGTGGTGCCGCACTCCGGCACCGTCGAGGGAGAGGGGACACCGTGACCGAGCACCGCGACGTCGCCACCGGACCGCCCGACGAGTACGTCGAGGCGGAGATCCACCGGCTGCTCGCCGAGGACCCGGACGTGGCCGAACAGGGCATCACCGTGGTCCGCCGTGAGCGCGGCCTCGTGCTCTACGGCGAGGTCGAGAGCCCGCACCGCCGGGAGGAGATCCTGCGCCGGGTGGCCGAACGCTTCCCGGACGTGCCGGTCACCAGCGACATCGGGGTGATCCGCGCGCAGGCGCCCACGGAGATCGAGCAACTGCCCTGAGGAGGTTCCATGGTGATCCGGATCGCCGCCGTGGGCGACGTGCATCTGGACGAGGACGTGGTGGGCCGGTTCCGGCCGGCCCTGGACGAGCTACCCGAGCACGCCGACGTGCTGCTGCTCGCCGGCGACCTGACCCGGCACGGGACCGAGTCCGAGGCCCGCTGCGTGGCCACCGAGTTCGGCGGGCTCGGCGTGCCGGTGGTCACCGTGCTGGGCAACCACGACCACCAGTGCGACCAGGTGCCGCAGGTGGTCAAGGTGCTCGAGGACGCGGGGATCACCGTGCTGGAGGGCGACGGCGTCGTGCTGGACTGCGCCGGCGGCCGGCTGGGGGTGGCCGGGGTGAAGGGGTTCGGTGGGGGGTTCGCCGGCCGCTGCGCCAGCGACTTCGGCGAGCCGGAGATGAAGGCGTTCGTCCGGACCACCACGGAGAGCGCGGACGCCCTCTCCGCCGCGCTGCGAGGGCTGGACTGCGACGTGCTGGTGGCGCTCACCCACTACTCGCCGGTGCCGGACACGCTCGCCGGTGAGCCGCTGGAGATCTACCCGTTCCTGGGGTCGTACCAGCTCGGTCAGGCGATCGACTCGGCGCCGACCGCGCTGGCCCTGCACGGGCACGCGCACGCCGGCAGCGAGCGGGGCACCACGCCCGGCGGGGTCCGCGTGCGCAACGTCGCCCACCCCGTGATCAAGCAGGCGTACAGCGTCTTCCACCTGGGAGACCACCTCGATCCGGCACAGGTTTCCGGCGTCGGCGGCTCGGGTATTCAGCAATCATGGAGCTGATTCTCTGGATTCTCGCAGTCGTACTCGTGGTCGCCGGCATCCTCGCGCTGTTCCGGCGGCAGATCCTGTGGGGCGTCGTCCTCATCGTGGTCGGCCTGCTCGTCGGGCCGGGTGGTGTGAGCATCTTCAATTGACGTGGCGGCTAGAAGCCGCCGTCAAGGACCCACCGGGGTCGTCGTGACCGGAACTCCGTCCTCCCGACAGGAGCATCCGGACACGACGACCCCGGTGTTCTGCCTTCCGGGGTGTGAGCGCGGGTTTACCGTGCGCCTCCGGCGGAGATATCTCGACCATGGAGATGTCTGGGAGCGCTGAGCGTACGGGTGGCGCCCGGCAGTGGTGGGCACTGCTCGGCTTCGGGGCCGCGGTGTTCGTCGCCGCGGCGATCGGCGGGCTGGGCGTGCGGGGCACCTCGGCCGAGTACGCGAGCCTCGAACAGCCGCCGTGGGCTCCCCCGTCCTGGCTCTTCGGACCGGTCTGGAGCCTCCTCTACGCGATGATCGCGGTGGCCGGCTGGCTGGTCTGGCGGCGGGTCGGCTTCGGCCCGGCCCTCTGGGCGTGGATCGCCCAGCTGGTGCTCAACGCGATCTGGACCCCGCTCTTCTTCGGCGCCGGCCGCTACGGGCTGGCGTTCGCCGAGATCCTGCTGATGTGGGTGGCGATCGGCGTGACGGTCGCGCTCTTCCGCACGGTGTCCCGCCCGGCGACCCTGCTGATGCTGCCCTACTGGGCGTGGGTCACCTTCGCGGCCGCGCTGAACTTCGCCATCTGGCGCCTCAACGGCTGAACGGCCCCGACCTCGCGACGCCCACCGGGTCACCCCGGCCGGCAGGCGGAACGCTCGACACGGCACGGGGCCCCGGGTGATGCCGGGGCCCCGTGCCGTCGCCCGCTCAGCAGCGGGGCACGCCGTGGATCCTCAGCAGCGGGGCACGCCGGGGATGTAGCCGTCGGAGCCGGTGTAGACGTACGCGTCGGCGATGTACCGGCCGCTGCCGATCCGGTCCCAGATCGTGCTGGTGCCGTAGGTGCCGGTGACGCTGGTGCCGCTGGTCTGGCAGTAGATGGTCACCCGGGTGCCGTCGGCGACGGTACCCACCGCGGCGTAGCCGGTGCCCGGGCCGGAGCGGACGGTCAGCGCCGTACCGCTGGTGTTGACCGTGCCGGAGCCGGTGCTGCTGCCGCAGCCGTTGTCGCTGGTGTAGGTCTTGGTGCCCCAGTAGAGGGCGAGCGCGCCGTTGAACCGCACCTGGATGTCGGCGCCGTTGAGCCGCTGCTCGTAGTGCAGGTGCGGGCCGCTGGAGCCGCCGGTGCTGCCGACCCAGCCGATCACCTTGCCGTAGCCGACGGTCTGGCCGACGGAGACGTTGAAGCCGTTGAGGTGGGCGTAGTAGGTGCTGTACCCGCCACCGTGGTTGATCCGGACGTACTTTCCGTAACTGGTGCCGCCCAGATCCGTGACCCGGTCGACGGTGCCGGGCGCGCTCGCCACCACCGGGTCGCCGAGGTCGTCCGTGCGGTTGAAGTCCACCGCGTACGCCGGGCTGTGGCCGGTCCGGGTCTGGCCGGACCAGGACTGCCCGCACGGGAACGGCACCTTGAACGTGGGAGCAGCCATCGCCGGGGCCGCCGGGAGCACCACGCCCACCGCCAGCAGACCGGCCGCCAGCAGGCCCAACCACCGCTTACCCATCCAGCACCTCCTATGTCGAAATCCTTCGATCGCCTGCTTGCAGCGTGTCAGAAAATGCCGTCGATGGAAAGGGGTCCCACCTCCGCGTGGGAGCGCGCCCAACAGGGGGCCTACGGGTTTCTGGATTGTTACTTCCTCGTGTCCGGTTAGGGGTGGACCAGTCCAGATGCAAGCGCTTACATGTGGGTGACGTCCATCGGACCGGCGCGGGTTCGATCCCTGCACGCGCCGGCAAGGAAGGAGAACGGCATGGCGTTTGCCAGATCACGCCAGGCTCTCGCGATCGCCGGCGTCCTGGGGCTGGCGCTGAGCGCCACCGCCTGCGGCACCGGCAACGACAAGAAGAGTGACACCGCGGGCTCCGCGGAGTGCGCCGCATACGAGAAGTACGGCGACAACGACGGCAAGAAGGTCACGATCTACTCGTCGATCCGGGACATCGAGGCCGACCGCCTCGCGGAGTCCTGGAAGCAGTTCGAGGACTGCACCGGCATCGAGATCGACCACGAGGGCAGCGCCGAGTTCGAGGCGCAGCTCGGTGTCCGGGTCGACGGCGGCAACGCCCCCGACCTCGCGTTCATCCCGCAGCCGGGTCTGGTCAAGCGCTTCGTCGACTCGGGCAAGCTCAAGCCGGTCGGCGCCGACACCAAGAAGATGGCCGAGGAGAACTTCCCGGCCGACTGGCTGAAGTACAGCACCGTCAACGGCCAGCTCTACGGCGCCCCGCTCGGCTCCAACGTGAAGTCCTTCGTGTGGTACTCGCCGAAGACCTTCAAGGAGAAGGGCTGGACCGTCCCCACCAGCTGGGACGAGCTGATCAAGCTCAGCGACCAGATCGCGGCCACCGGCGCCAAGCCGTGGTGCGCCGGCATCGAGTCCGGTGACGCCACCGGCTGGCCGGCCACCGACTGGATCGAGGACGTGATGCTGCGGACGCAGACCCCCGAGGTCTACGACCAGTGGACGAGCCACGGCATCCCGTTCAACGACCCGAAGGTCGTCGAGGCCGTCGACAAGGCCGGCACCATCCTCAAGAACGAGAAGTACATGAACGGCGGCTACGGCGGCGTGAAGAGCATCGCCACCACCGCCTTCGGTGAGGCCGGTCTGCCGATCACCACCGGCAAGTGCGCGCTGCACCGGCAGGCGTCCTTCTACGCCAACCAGTGGCCGAAGGGCACCAAGGTGGCCGAGGACGGCGACGTCTTCGCCTTCTACTTCCCGGCGATCGACGCCAGCAAGGGCAAGCCGGTGCTGGGCGGCGGCGAGTTCGTCGCGGCCTTCAACGACCGTCCCGAGGTCCAGGCCGTGCAGACCTACCTCGCCTCGGGCGAGTACGCCAACAGCCGCGCCAAGATCGGTGACTGGGTGTCGGCCAACAACAAGCTCGACCTGGCCAACGTCGCGAACCCGATCGACAAGCTCTCCGTCCAGATCCTCCAGGACAAGAGCACCGTCTTCCGGTTCGACGGTTCGGACCTGATGCCGGCCACCGTCGGCGCGGGGACGTTCTGGAAGGGCATGGTCGACTGGATCAACGGCAAGGACACCGCGACGGTGCTGCAGGGCATCGAGAGCAGCTGGAAGTGATCTGAACCGGTGGGCCGGTCCGCGCACGCGGGCCGGCCCACCGGCTGATCAAGGACCTGGGAGGGTCGATGGAGTTCGACTTCGCTGGGGAACAGCCGAAGTTCCTCATGCTGATGTACGGGCTGATCGCTTTCGTCGCGGTGGTGGGCGGTCTGCTCCTGCTCCTCGACGTGGTGCCGGCCTGGTTCGCCCGCCGCAGGGAGGCGCAGATCATCGCCGCCTCCGCGAGCGGCGCCCCGCTCCCCCGCCGGCGCAAGCCGCGGGAGGGCATGTTCGCGCTCTTCTTCCTACTGCCGACAGTGCTGCTGCTCACCATCGGGCTGGTGGTCCCGGCCATCCGCACCACGCTGCTGTCGTTCATGGACGGCAACAGCAACGAGTGGGTCGGGCTGCGCAACTACGGCTGGATGTTCTCCGAGGACTCCATCGTCCGGGTGCTGATCAACACCCTGGTGTGGGTGCTCCTCGTCCCGCTGGTGGCCACCTCGTTCGGCCTGCTCTACGCCGTCATGGTGGACAAGGCCCGGTTCGAGTCGGTGGCGAAGTCACTGATCTTCCTGCCGATGGCGATCTCCTTCGTCGGCGCGAGCATCATCTGGAAGTTCGTCTACGCCTACCGGGGCGACGGCCAGGAGCAGATCGGCCTGCTCAACCAGGTCGTGGTCAGCCTCGGCGGCGAACCGAAGCAGTGGCTGTTGGATTCACCGCTGAACACGCTGCTGCTGATCGTGATCATGGTCTGGATCCAGGCCGGCTTCGCCATGGTGGTGCTCTCGGCCGCGATCAAGGCGATCCCCGCCGACATCGTGGAGGCGGCCCGCCTCGACGGGGTCACCCCGTGGCAGATGTTCTGGCAGATCACCATGCCGAGCATCCGCCCGGCGCTGATCGTGGTCGTGGTGACGCTGTCGATCGCCACCCTCAAGGTCTTCGACATCGTCCGGACGTCCACCAACGGCAACTACGACACCAGCGTGATCGCCAACGAGATGTACAACCAGGCGTTCCGGTACGGCGAGAACGGGCAGGGCTCGGCCCTGGCGGTGTTCCTGTTCATCCTGGTGGTCCCGATCGTGATCTACCAGATCCGCAACCTCCGTCAGCAGCGGGAGGGCTGAAATGACCACCGCGACACCCACCGTCGCCGCCGGCACCCAGAAGACCGACGGTCGTGGCACCAGCACCGCCGGACGGGTCCGCAAGCGGCTGAACACCCGCGCCGCGACCCTCGTCTCGATCGTCATCGCCCTGGTCTGGACCATCCCCACCTTCGGCCTGTTCATCTCCTCGTTCCGGCCGGAGGACGAGATCAAGAGCAGCGGGTGGTGGACCTTCTTCACCAACCCGTCGTTCACCTTCGAGAACTACCAGGAGGTGCTGTTCGGCCGCTCCTCGTCGTCCGGGCAGCTCGCCAGCTACTTCATCAACTCGCTGGCGATCACCATCCCGTCGGTGCTCTTCCCGCTCGCCTTCGCGGCCCTGGCCGCGTACGCGCTGGCCTGGATCAACTTCCGGGGCCGGGACTGGATGTACATCGCGATCTTCGCGTTGCAGATCGTGCCGCTGCAGATGGCCCTGGTGCCGCTGCTGAAGTTCTTCTCCACCGGGGTCACCGTCGGCGGGGTCACCGTCATGCCGGCCTGGGACCTGGTCGACGAACAGAAGTTCGCGCAGGTGTGGTTCGCACACACCTGCTTCGCGCTGCCGTTCGCCGTCTTCCTGCTGCACAACTTCATCTCGCAGCTCCCCGGGGACCTGATGGAGGCCGCCCGGGTCGACGGGGCCACCCATCCGAAGATCTTCCGCAGCATCGTGCTGCCGCTGATCACCCCGGCGCTGGCCGCGTTCGGCATCTTCCAGTTCCTCTGGGTCTGGAACGACCTGCTGGTCGCGCTGATCTTCGCCGGTGGCGGCGACGAGACCGCCCCGCTCACCGTCCGGCTGGCCGAGATGGCCGGCACCCGGGGCAACGAGTGGCAGCGGCTCACCGCCGGTGCGTTCATCTCGATGGTCGTACCGCTGGTCGTCTTCCTGTCCCTCCAGCGCTACTTCGTGCGCGGCCTGCTCGCCGGCAGCGTCAAGGGCTGAGGCGTCTCCGCCGCCGCCGGTGACCCGGCGGCGGCGGAGCGGGCGGAGCGGGGGTAGCGGTGACGAGGATCGACGATGTCGCACGCCTGGCCGGGGTCTCCACCGCCACCGTGTCCCGGGCGCTGCGGGGGCTGCCGACGGTCTCGGCAGCGACCCGCCGCCGGGTGCTCGCGGCGGCCGAGCAACTGGAGTACGCCGTCTCGCCGAGCGCCTCGCGCCTGGCCGGCGGGCGCACCGGCACGGTCGCCGTCGTGGTCCCCCGCATCACCCGGTGGTTCTTCGGGACCGTCGTCGAGGCGGTCGAGGACTTCCTCCAGCAGGCGGGCTACGACCTGCTGCTGCACAACCTGGGCGGGCGCGAACAGATCCGCCAGCGGGTGCTGCGCACCGCCAACCTGCACAAGCGGGTGGACGCGATCATGCTGGTCGCCACGCCGCTGCGGCCCGCCGACCTGACCGCCCTGGCCAAGCTGGAACTGCCCGGGGTGACCATCAGCTCCGGCACGGTGGTGCCCGGCTGGCCCTGCGTCCGCATCGACGACGTGGGCGTCGCCCGGACCGCCACCCGCCACCTGCTCGACCTGGGCCACCGCAGGATCGCCCACATCTCCGGCGACCCGGACGACGAGCTGGCCTACACCACCCACCTCGACCGGCGGCGCGGCTACCGGGACGCGCTGCGCGACGCCGGGATCGACCCGGACCCCAGCCTCGACGTGGAGTCGCAGTTCACCATCAGCGGCGGCACGCGGGCCACCGAGGAACTGCTCCGGCGCGGCGACCCGCCGACGGCGATCTTCGCGGCCTGCGACGAGATGGCGATGGGGGCGATGACCGCGCTGCGCGACGCCGGCCTGCGGGTGCCGCAGGACGTCAGCGTGATCGGCGTCGACGACCACGACCTGGCCGGCGTCCTCGGGCTGAGCACCATCGCCCAGCCCGCGGCGGAGCAGGGCCGGCTCGCCGCGCGGATCCTGCTCGACCCGCTGCACGGTGGGGTCCTGGCGCAGCGGAGCGGCCCCTATCTCGACACGCCGGGATCGCCGGTGATCCTGCCCACTCGGCTCGTCGTGCGTGAATCGACCGCACCACCCCGGGCACACTAACGGCAACCGCCGACCCCGGGCAGCATCCGACCGTCCGGCTCGACACACGGGAGAAGGCCCTGAACAGCAACCCGACGCACCAGGACACGCCCGCCGGCCCGGCCACCGGTTGGTGGACCAGGGCCACCATCTACCAGGTCTATCCGCGCTCCTTCGCCGACTCCGACGGCGACGGGATCGGTGACCTGCCCGGCATCACCGCCCGCCTGGACCACCTCGTGGAACTGGGCGTGGACGCGCTCTGGCTGTCGCCGTTCTACCCGTCGCCGCAGGCCGACGCCGGGTACGACGTGGCGGACTACCGGGACGTGGACCCGCTCTTCGGCACCCTCGCCGACGCCGACCGGCTGATCGGCGAGGCGCACTCGCGCGGGCTGCGGGTCATCGTCGACCTGGTGCCGAACCACACGTCGTCGGCGCACCGGTGGTTCCAGGCGGCGCTCCCCGCCGCCCCGGGCAGCCCGGAGCGCGCCCGCTACGTCTTCCGCGACGGCCGCGGGCCGGACGGCGCGCAGCCGCCCAACGACTGGCAGAGCGTCTTCGGCGGGCCGGCCTGGACCCGCGTCACCGAGGCCGACGGCCGCCCCGGCCAGTGGTACCTGCACCTGTTCGACGCCGGGCAGCCCGACCTCAACTGGGACAACCCCGAGGTCCGGGAGGAGTTCCTGGGGGTGCTGCGGTTCTGGCTGGACCGCGGCGTCGACGGCTTCCGCGTCGACGTGGCGCACGGCCTGATCAAGCAGGCCGACCTGGCAGACTGGCAGGAGCCGCAGGAGATCCTCTCCGGCCAGGAGGTCGACAAGCCGCGCCCGCCGATGTGGGACCAGGAAGGCGTGCACGACATCTACCGGGACTGGCGGCGCCTGCTGGACGGCTATCCGGGCGAACGGATCCTGGTCGCCGAGGCGTGGGTCGAGCCGGCCGAGCGGCTGGCCCGCTACGTCCGCCCGGACGAGATGCACCAGGCGTTCAACTTCGAGTACCTGCTCGCCGCGTGGACCGCGCCGGCCCAGTACGCGGTGATCACCCGCTCGCTGGAGGCCACCGACTCCGTCGGCGCCCCGACCACCTGGGTGCTCTCCAACCACGACGTGGTCCGGCACGCCTCCCGGTTGGGGCTGCCGGTCGGCGCCAAGCGGCCCAACGGCATCGGCATCGGCGACCCGCAGCCGGACGCCGCGCTCGGCCTGCGCCGGGCCCGGGCGGCCAGCCTGCTGATGCTCGCCCTGCCCGGCTCGGCCTACCTCTACCAGGGCGAGGAGCTGGGCCTGCCGGAGCACACCACGATGCCCGACGAGGCCCGGCAGGACCCGACCTGGATGCGCAGCGGGCACACCGAGCGGGGCCGGGACGGCTGCCGGGTGCCGATCCCGTGGGAGGCCGACGCCCCGTCGTACGGCTTCGGGCCGACCGACGCGAGCTGGCTGCCGCAACCGTCGCTCTGGGCGGAGTACGCCCTGGACCGGCAGCGGGACACGCCCGGCTCGACGTACGAGCTGTACCGGACGGCGCTGCGGCTGCGCCGCGAGCACCGGCTCGGCGAGGGCACGCTGGAGTGGCTCGCCTCCGGCGACGAGGTGCTCTCGTTCCGCAACGGCGCGCTGACCGTGCTGACCAACTTCGGCGACGCCGCCGTGCCGGTGCCCACCGGGACCGAACTGGTGCACGCCAGCGCCCCGCTGGACGCCGACGGTCGCGTTCCCACCGACGTCACCATCTGGGTCCGCTCGGCCTGACACGGCAGGGGGTCCCCCGGCAGCGCCGCGACGTTGCCGGGGGACCCTCTCCCTACAGGCGCTCGGCGCGGTCGTGCAGCAGGTCGCCGACGGCGGCGATGTCGCCCGGCGAGGTGCGCGAGGCCAGCCAGTACATGACGCCCGTCGGGATGAAGAAGAGCTGGAAGGCCGCCAGCCCGACGGCGTAGTTCAGCGGTGGCGGGAAGGCCGCCCGCAGGCCGTGGAAGGCCACCCCGACCAGTCCGTTGCCGGCCGCCCGGCCGACGCCGTTGACCAGGTTGCCGAGGCTGTAGACGGTCCCCCGGTGCTCGGGCGGGTTGACGTCGGCGATCAGGGCGAACCAGTTCGGCGAGTTGGCCGAGGTGAGGGCCAGGGCCACCACGGCGGTGAGCAGGCTCAGCCCGACCGTCGGCTCGGTGACCACGCTGGCCAGCACCGCCCGGACCACCGTCCCCGCGCCGGCGCCGTCCGGCACGTCGATACGTACCGGCACGAAGAAGAGCACCAGGTAGAACGGCAGCGCCGCGAGGACGCCGACCGCCGCGACCAGCGCCCGGCCCCGGGGCGTACGCCGTTGCAGCGCGTCGCCGACCAGCCCGCCCACGATGGAGAGCACCCCGCCGAGCTGGAACAGGGTGGCGAAGACGCTGCCCACCACCACGGCGGTGGCGGCGGAGTAGCCCTGGTCCTCGGCCCGCTCGGCGAAGAGCACCGGCAGCCAGACCAGCGACCCGAAGGCCGCCTGGGCGGTGAGGCCCTGCAGGATCAGCCAGCGGTTCGTACGCCGGCCGAGGATTCTCGGCAGGTCCGCCCGGCTGATCCGGTAGTCGTACTCGGCGCCGGTGGCGAGCGCGTCGGCCAGCTCCGGCTCGCTCTGCCCGCGCCGGATGTCGTAGGTGAACAGGTAGGCGACGGTGGCCGCGAGGCCGACCACGGTCAGCAGCAGGAACGGCCGCCGCCAGTCGGCGGCCCCCAGCAGGCCGCCGACCAGCGTGCCGGCCAGCGTGCCGACGCCCTGGGACAGCCCCCAGAAGCTCATCACCAGCCCCCGGCGGCGGGGTGAGATCAGGTCGGTGACGACCGAGAAGCCGACCGACCCGACCGCGCCCAGCCCGACCGCCGCCAGGAGCTGCGCGGCCAGGAAGGCGGGATAGTTCACCGCGACGGCGCTGCCGCCCGTGCCGAGCGCCCAGATCAGGGTGCCGAGCATCAGCAGCGGCTTGCGGTTCGCGCGGTCGCCGACGTACGCCCAGCCCACCGCGGCCACCGCGCTGGCCAGGAAGCTCACGGCGGTGACCAGGCCGAGCAGCCGCTGCGGCACGTCGAAGGCGTCGGAGATGGGCCCGTACAGCGGGGGGACCAGGCCGATCGCCACGTTGTCCAGCGAGGCGAGCAGCACGAAGACCACGACGCTGTAGAACCGGTGCGCGGGCGTCCCGCCCCGGGCCCGCGCCGGCCCGCCCCTGGTCGAGGTCATGTGCGGCAGCCAACCAGGATCAGGTCACGAGCGGGTGACGACGCGCGGGCGCGCCCGGCCGCTCAGAGATAGCCGCCGATCGCGGGCGGGGCGGCGGGCACGGCCGGCGTGCCCGCCCGCAGCGCGTACAGCTCGGCGAGGGTGGCGCCCTGGGGCGGCACCCCCGCCGCCGTGCCCAGCCATCCGGTCGCCTCCTCGTACGACAGCGGGCCGACCTCGATCCGGGCCAGGCAACGCCCCGGGCGGACCACCGCCGGGTGCAGCCGCGACAGGTCCTCGTTCGTGGTGATCGCGACGAGCACGTCACGCCCCTGCCCGAGCAGCCCGTCGGTGAGGTTGAGCAGCCGGGACAGGGCCTGCCCGGCGGCCTGCTTCGCCTCGCCCCGGATCAGCTCGTCGCAGTCCTCCAGGATGAGCAGCCGCCACCGGCGGCCCGTCCCCTGCTCGCCGTCCTCGTCCCCGACCGCCACCTCGGACAGGTACGCCGTGTCCGCGAAGAGCACGTCCGGGTCGAGCACGGCGTCGACCTGGCACCAGTCGCGCCAGGAGCGGGCGAGGGCGCGCAGCGCGGTGGTCTTGCCCGTCCCGGGCGCCCCGTGCAGCAGCACCAGCCGGCCGGAGAGGCGCTCCGGGGTGGTCGTCATCAGCGCGTCGAGCGCGTCGCGTGCCGCGGCGGCGTAGTTCGGCCGGATCTCCGCCCACTCCGGCGCGGCGATGGCGCGCACGTCGCGCTGGCTGCCCCGGCGGGGGTTCTGGTGCCAGAAGCCGATCCGCCCGGCGCCCGGGTCCTCCGGCTCGGCGGCGCCGTCGACGATCCGGTCGAGGGTCGCCCGGCCCACCTCCTCGGAGACCGCCGTGACCGTCACCTCGGCGCCGCGTCCCTTCCAGGTGACCACCCGGGCCGTCCAGCCGTCGCCGGCCAGCAGGCGGGACCGCTGCCGGTTCTCCACCGCCGTGCGCAGCAGCCGCCCGTCCGGGGCGGTCAGCGGCGCGTCGGGGCGCACCCGGGAGAGCCGGACCGTGTGCGACCACGGGTGCCGGCCGGTGACGAAGTCCGCCAGGACCAGCGCGTCGATGACGTCGCAGGGGGTGTCCGCGTCGTCGTACTGGAGCATCGAGGGGATGCCGGTGCCGGGTGCCTCGTCCGCTTCGGGGCTGGTTCGCATCCGTCGATGATCGCGAGCCGGCGCGCGTCCGTACAGTCGTTTACCCCGCCACGGCGTCGACCCGGTGCAGGAAGTGCTCGCGGGCGGCGGCGTACCGCTCGCGGATGGCGGGGACCGGGGTGGCGGCGTACTCCTCGGTGCCCTGGACGGACCACCTGGGGGGCGCCGCGCCGCCCAGGGCGACCCAGGCGGCCTGGCGCGCGGCGCCGTCGGCGACGTACTCGCCGGGCGGCGGGACGACCACCGGCACCCCGAGGACCTGCGGCGCGATCCGGCGCACGGCCGCCGAGCGGGCGCCGCCGCCCACCAGGATCACCCGGCGCACCGCGGCGCCCTGGGCGGTGAGCGCGTCGAGGCCGTCGGCGAGGGCGCAGAGCAGCCCCTCGACGGCGGCGCGCGCCAGGTGGGCCGCCGTCGAGGTGCGCAGGGTCAGCCCGTGCACGGCCCCGGACGCCAGCGGCCGGTCGGGCGTCCGCTCGCCCTCCAGGTAGGGCACCATGACCAGCCCGTCCGCGCCGGCGGGGGCGGCCAGCGCCAGCCCGGCCAGCTCGTCCAGGCCGACCCGGAGCATCGACGCGGCGGCGTCGAGCACCCGGGCCGCGTTGAGCGTGCAGACCAGGGGCAGGAAACGGCCGGTGGCGTCGGCGAAGCCGGCGACCGTGCCGCCCGGGTCGGCGGCCGGGGCGTCGGCGACGCTGAACACGGTGCCGGAGGTGCCGATCGAGACGACCACGTCGCCCGGGCCCGCGCCGACGCCGAGCGCGGCGGCGGCGTTGTCCCCGGTGCCGGGGCCGAGCACCGCCCCGCCGTCGGGCAGGCCCCGGAGTGCGTCGGGGCGTGCGGCGCCGGCCGGCTCCGCCGGACCGAGCACCCTCGGCACGTGCGGGCGCCGGCCGAACGCGCGCTCCAACAGGTCGAGCCGGTAGTCGCCGGTGGCCGGGGACCAGTAGCCGGTGCCGCTGGCGTCGCCCCGGTCGGTGCGCAGCGCCGCCAAGCCCGCCGCGCCGGCCAGCCGCCAGGTGAGCCAGTCGTGCGGCAGGCACACCGCCGCCACCCGGGCCGCGTGCTCCGGCTCGTGCCGGGCCAGCCAGCGCAGCTTCGTGGAAGTGAAGCTGGCCACCGGCACGCTGCCCACCGCGTCCGCCCAGAACCGGCGGCCGGCCTCCCCGCCACCGGCCTCCTCGACCAGCTCGGCGGCGGCCCCGGCGGAGCGGGTGTCGTTCCACAGCAGCGCCGGCCGGACCACGCCGCCCGCCTCGTCGAGGCACACCATGCCGTGCTGCTGGCCGGCGACGGAGACCGCCGCCACGTCGGCCAGCCCGCCGGCGGCGTCGACCGCCGCGCCCAGCGCGGAC
This sequence comes from Micromonospora sp. URMC 107, assembly GCF_051386315.1. Lineage (NCBI taxonomy): Bacteria > Bacillati > Actinomycetota > Actinomycetes > Micromonosporales > Micromonosporaceae > Micromonospora > Micromonospora sp. URMC 107. Next base: position 35,737 of record NZ_JBPQTK010000027.1, on the reverse strand, counting down.
CACCACGCCGCGGGGTCGACCTCCGTGCCGTCCGGGTGCGGCGCCCGGCCCTGCCGGAGCAGGGCGCCCGTCTCCGCGTCCCGGACGACGACCTTGCAGGACTGGGTCGAGGAGTCGACCCCCGCGACGATCGGCATCGCCGGCGGCCTCAGCGGGCGCCGAGCAGGTGCTCGACGGCGAGCTGGTTGAGCCGGACGAAGCCGAAGCCCCGCGCGGCGGCCCCGTCCACGTCGAACTCCTCGAACGCGGTACGGTCGGCGAGCAGGTCGGCGTAGCCCTCCCCCGGCGCCAGCGTCGGCGTGCCGAGGTCGGCGACCCGGCTCGCGGCCAGCGCCTCGGCGACCTCCGGGTCCGCCCGGAACGCCGCCGCCCGCTCCTTGAGCAGGAGGTAGGTGCGCATGTTCGCCTCCGCCGACGCCCAGACGCCGGTCATGTCCTCGGTGCGCGAGGGCTTGTAGTCGAAGTGCCGGGGGCCGTCGTAGGCGGGAACGCCGCCGGGGCCGCCGTGCTCCAGCAGGTCGACCAGCGCGAACGCGTTCAGCAGGTCGCCGTGGCCGAAGACGAGGTCCTGGTCGTACTTGACGCCGCGCTGGCCGTTGAGGTCGATGTGGAACAGCTTGCCCTGCCAGAGCGCCTGGGCGATGCCGTGGGCGAAGTTCAGGCCGGCCATCTGCTCGTGCCCCACCTCCGGGTTGAGCCCGACCAGCTCGGGGCGGGCCAGGGTGGAGATGAAGGCCAGGGCGTGCCCGACGGTGGGCAGCAGGATGTCGCCGCGCGGCTCGTTCGGCTTGGGCTCGATGGCGAAGCGCAGGTCGTAGCCGGAGTCGACGACGTACTGGCAGAGCAGGTCGACGGCCTCCCGGTAGCGGTCCAGCGCGGCCCGGACGTCCTTGGCGAGGTCGTACTCGGCGCCCTCCCGGCCGCCCCACATCACGAAGGTGCGGGCACCCAGCTCCGCGGCGAGGTCGACGTTGCGCAGCACCTTGCGCAGCGCGTACCGCCGGACGTCGCGGTCGTTGCTGGTGAAGCCGCCGTCCTTGAAGACCGGGTGGGTGAAGAGGTTGGTGGTCACCATCGGCACCACCAGGCCGGTCTCGTCGAGCGCCTTGCGGAAGCGGGCCACGTGCCGGTCGCGGGCGGCGGCGTCCGCGCCGAAGGGCACCAGGTCGTCGTCGTGGAACGTGATCCCGTACGCCCCCAGCTCGGCGAGCCGGTGCACCGCCTCGACCGGGTCCAGCTCGGGGCGGGTGGCGTCGCCGAACGGGTCGCGGGCCTGCCAGCCCACCGTCCAGAGGCCGAAGGAGAACTTGTCGGCGGGGGTGGGACGGGGTGCCATGGCAGACCTCCGGGGGTGTCGTCCGCTATTTGTTCAGTGGTTGAATTATTTGATCGGCCTGTGGCAGTGTCAAGGGGTGACCCGACCCGACGCCCCGCCCGGGGCGGTGCGGCAGGGCAGCCTGCGCGAGTGGAACCTCGCCGTGGTGCTCGGCCGGATCGCCGCCGCCGACCGCCCGCCCTCCCGGGCCGAGCTGGCCGCCGGCACCGGCCTCACCCGGGCCACCGTCTCGGCCGTGGTGGAGGACCTGCTCGCCGGTCGGTTGGTCGCCGAGGCGGAGCCGACGCCCCGCACCGGCGCGGGACGGCCGTCGCGGGGCCTGGTGCTCGCCACGGACGGCCCGGCCGGGCTCGGCCTGGAGATCAACGTCGACTACCTGGCCGCCTGCGTGGTCGACCTCGCCGGCCGGGTCCGCCACCACACCGTGCACCGCGCCGACCTGCGGCCCGTCTCCCCCACCGAGGCGCTCGCCCGGCTGGTCGACCTGGCCGCCCGCGCCCGCGCCGACGCCACCCGGGAGGGGCTCACCCTGGCCGGCGCGGCCCTCGCGGTGCCCGGCCTGGTCGACGACGCCGGCCTGGTCCGGCTCGCGCCGAACCTCGGCTGGCGCGACGTGCCCGTACCCGCGCTGCTGGGCGCGGGGGCGCCGCTGACCGCGCACGTCGACGGCGTACCGCCGCTGGTGGTCGACAACGAGGCCAACCTCGCCGCGCTGGGCGAGTTGCACGCCGGCCCGGCGGGCCGGCCCAGCTTCCTGCACGTCTCCGGGGAGGTCGGCATCGGCGCCGGGATCGTGCTCGACGGAGCCCTGTTCCGGGGCGCGCGCGGCTGGAGCGGCGAGATCGGTCACATCCCGATCCGGCCCGACGGCCCGCCCTGCCGGTGCGGCGGCCGGGGCTGCCTGGAGACGTACGCCGGGCAGGAGGCGATCCTGGCGGCGGCCGGCCTCGCCGGCGCGGACCTCCCGGCGGACACCGCGACGACCCGGCTGGCCGAACTCGCCGGGGCCGGCGACCCCGCCGCGCTGCGGGCCCTCGCCGAGGCGGGGACTGCCCTGGGGGTCGCCGTCGCCGGCGTGGTGAACCTGCTGGACCTCGACACCGTGGTGCTCGGCGGCGGATACGCCCCGCTCGCGCCGTGGCTGCGCCCGCCGGTGCTCGCCGAGATCTCCCGGCGCGTGCTCACCGCGGCCTGGTCGCCGGTCACCGTCCGCCCGGCGGCCCTCGGCGCCGCCGCCGCTGCCGTCGGTGGGGCCGGTTCGGTGGTACGCCGGATCCTGGCGCGCCCGGCCGGCTGGCTGGCCCGCCCGGCCTGAGCGCATTCCTCCGATGGCGGCGCGGCTCCGCCTCGGTACGCTTGCCCCGAGGCAACGACCCACATCCGAGGAGTGCACGACCAGCATGCGCACAGGTCACCAGACCGGGGCGCCCGGCGAGCCGCGGTGACCAGCGCTCCCCGGGGCGGTGTCACGGGCCCGGCCGAGGGCGGGCGACCCGGCCGCTCCCCCGGCGCCGCCCGGCCGGCCGACTCCCGGCTCACCCGGGAGGTGCTCGACGGGCTCGCCGAGGCGGTCGTGACGGCCGACCGGGCGGGACGGGTGACGCTGGTCAACGCGATGGCGACCGCGCTCCTCCCCGAGGTCGCGCCCGGCACGGACCTGAACACCTGCCCGGTACCGGCCATCGCCCGGGCGGTGCGGGCCGGGGCGGACAGCTTCGACACCGAACACGGCGGCCGCCGGCTGTGCGGCGTACGACGCGACCTGTCCGACGGGCGGCACGCCTGGTACGTGCGGGACGTCACCGAGGAACACGCGCGCGTGGAGGCGCTGCGCGTCGAGCGTTCCCGGACGGTGTTCCTCGCCCAGGCCGGCAGCCGGCTCGGGCTCTCCCTCCAGCGCGAGCAGACGCTGCGGACCGCGACGACCCTGCCCGTGCCCTACCTCGCCGACCTGGCGATGGTGGTCCACCTGCCGCCCCCGCCCGCGCAGGGCCAGCCGCACTGGATCCGGTACGACGGCGTCGATCCCGTCCCCGCGACCGGGCTGGCGACCTGGTCGCTGACCGCCTCGCTGCCCGGACTGGCCGAGGCGCTGGCCGGCCACGCGGCAGCCCCGGCCCGGTGGCCGGACGGGGAGACGGCCGACCTCTCCACCGTGCTTCCGCCCGGCTTCGGCCGGCCCGGCACCGTGCTGACCAGCCCCATGCGGGGCGCCGGCCGCACCACCGGCGCCCTGGTCCTGGTCCGGCGCGCCGGGCGTGCCGGTTTCGCCCGGCGCGACATCGAGCTGGCGCGGGAGTTCGCCGCCCGCGCGGGCGCGGCCCTCGGCGCCGCCGAGCTCTACGGCGGGCAGGTCCACCTCGCCCGGGTGCTGCAGAACAGCCTGCTCCCGCCCGACCTGCCGGCCGTACCGGGCGCCGCCCTCGCCGGCGGGTACCGGGCGGCCGGGGACCGGCTGCGCATCGGCGGCGACTTCTACGACGTGTTCCCCGTGCCGGGTGGCGCGATCTTCGCCCTCGGCGACGTGGCCGGCAAGGGCGTCGGCGCGGCCGTCCTCACCGGGCGGGTCCGCCAGTCCCTGCGAACACTGCGCCTGGTCGAGCAGCGCCCGCTGGAGTTGATGGGGCTGCTCAACCAGGCGCTCTTCGACGCCCCGGACGCGGCCCGCCGCAGCCAGTTCACCACCCTGCTGCTCGGCACCCTCGACGCGGCGTCCGACGGCGGCGTCGACGTCCGGATCGCCGGCGGCGGTCACCCGTCCCCGCTGCTGGTCCGCGCCGACGGCGGGGTCACCCCGGTCGCGGTCGGCGGCATGCCGGTGGGCGCGCTCGCCGCCGCCCGGTTCGCCGAGGCCGAACTCCACCTCGCCCCCGGCGAGCGGCTGCTCGCGTACACCGACGGGGTCCTCGAGGCGCGCGGCGGCCCCGGCGGCCAGGATCAGTTCGGCGAGGAACGGCTGCGCGCGGCGCTGGCCTCGGCCGCCGGGCTGCCCCCGGCCGCGCTGGTCGACCGGCTCCTCGGGGCCGTCGACGAGTGGCTCGACGGGCAGAGCCAGGACGACATCGCGATGCTGGCCGTCGCGGCCGCGCCGGCCTGACGCCGCGGCCGCGCGTCCGCTGGCCGCGCCCGACCTTCGGCGCACCCGTCGGCGGGGGAAGCCGCCGTGGAGGTCGCCGCCGCCCGGGTCAGGCCGTCCGGGCCACCCGCGGCCCGTTCCCCGGCCGCTCCTGCGCCGGCAGGCCGACCGGGCGCTCCAGCGGCACGCCCGGCCAAGGGCCGGCCGCCTCGACGGACTGCACGGACGCGTTCCGGTGGCGCGCCGCCTCGTCGAACTCCCGCATCCCCCGCAGCAGGGCCTGCCGCCCCTCGACGGTCATGTCGGCGAGGATCGCCGCGAGCTGCTGGCGCCGGTCGTCCCGCAGCTCGGCGAGGAGCCGGCGGGCCTCCGGGGTGAGGTGCAGCGAGATCTCCCGCCGGTCGAACCGGCCGGGCTCGCGCTCCAGCATGCCCGCCGCCACCAGCCGGTCGCAGAGCCGGCTGGCGGAGGAGAGCAGCATGTCGAGCCCGGTGGCCAGGCGACGGAGGTTGATCCCGTCGTGTTGCTCGACCAGCATGATCGCGCGCAACTGCGCGCCGGAGACCCGGCTGGTCGTCCGCTCCCGCGCGGCCTCCCAGACCGTCAGCAGGGCGTCGGCCACCGTGTCGAGCTCGACGGCCATACTCGTCTCGGGTCCGTAGGGACCGTGCACTTCCGCCATGGTGGGCCCGACACTACTCCGAATCCACTTGTCTGGGCTCGTGATGAAGGAGCGATGATGAGCGAACCGGTCGACCGGGCACGGCGCGTGCTAAACGAGGCGCCCGCCGACCTCCTGCTGGACCGGATCGCCGACGTCCTCGCCACGGGCTACGGGATCACCCGGGTGGACCTGCTCCAGGTCGACTACCGGTTGGCGGCGCTGCTCCCGCTGGTCGGGGACGAGCCCGTCACCACCCCGGGGCACCCCGCCTGGCGTTGCTTCGACCACCAGAGCCCGACCGTCGCCGACGACACCGGCTACCTCCCGGTGTCGATGCGCGGGGAACGCCGGGGCGTGCTGGTGGTGGCCCCCGCGCCGACCCGGCCGGCCGCGCTCGACGAGCTGACGGAGATCGCCACCGCGCTCGCCCACGAGATCGCGGCGGTCACCAACGGCACGGACGTCTACCGGTCCGCGCGCCGCAGCAGGCGACTCACCCTCGCCGCCGAGATGCAGTGGGAGATGCTCCCGGGCCGCAGCCGGACCCGCCCGTCGTTCAGCCTCGCCGGGCAGCTGGAACCGGCGTACGCCGTGCGCGGCGACAGCTTCGACTGGTCCGACGACGGCACCCAGGTCTGGTTGTCGACCATCAACGGCACGGGTGAGGGGGTGGCCGCCGCGATGCTCACCTCGCTCGCCACCCACGCGCTGCGCAACGCCCGCCGCTCCGGGCTCGGCCTCGCCGACCAGGCGGCCCTCGCCGACCAGGCCGTCTACGACCTGCACCGGGGCGACCGGCACCTCGCGGCGCTGCTGATGGAGCTGGACCTGCGCTCGGGGCTGCTCACCGTGGTCGACGCCGGGTCGCCCCGCCTCGTGCTGCTGCGCGACGGGACGGTGCGGGAGCTGCCGTTGGAGGCGCAGTTCCCGCTCGGCATGTTCGAGGCCACCGACTACCGGGAGCAGCGCTTCGAGCTGTGCCGGGGCGACCGGCTCTTCGTGGTCAGCGACGGCGTCATCGACGCCACCGGGCAGGACGTCCGCTACGGCGAGACCGCGTTGGACCGGTTCCTGCGCCGGACCGGGCCGATGGAGCCGCTGGACGCCGTCCGCTCGCTGATCGGCGACCTGCGCGCGTTCGTCGCCGGCGACCTGATCGACGACGCGGTGGTGGTGTGCCTGGACTGGACGGGCCCGCAGGACTGAGCGTGCGGGCCGGTCAGTAGGCCCCCCGGCTGTTGAGCACCGCGCCGAAGGTCTTCCAGAGGATCGTCAGGTCGGCCGCGAGCGACCAGTTCTCCACGTAGTAGAGGTCGAGCCGGATGCCGTCCTCCCAGCTCAGGTCCGACCGGCCGCTGACCTGCCAGAGCCCGGTCATGCCGGGCTTGACCAGCAGCCGGCGGGCCACGTCGCCGTCGTAGCGGGCCACCTCGGAGGGCAGCGGCGGGCGGGGGCCGACCAGGCTCATGTGCCCGAGCAGGACGTTGACCAGCTGCGGCAGCTCGTCCAGCGACCACTTGCGCAGCAGCCGCCCGATCCGGGTCACCCGCGGGTCGTCGCGCATCTTGAACATCAGGCCGTCGGTCTCGTTGCGGGCGGCCAGCGCGGCCAGCAGGGCGTCGGCGTTGACCACCATGGTGCGGAACTTGTAGACGCCGAACTCCCGCCCGCCCTGCCCGACCCGGGTCTGCCGGAACAGCACCGGCCCCCGGCTGTCGATCTTGATCGCCAGCGCCACGACGGCCAGCAGCGGCAGCAGCAGCGTCAGGGCCACCGAGGAGACGGCCCGGTCGACGAAGCCCTTGACCAGCTTGCGGGCCCCGCGGAACTCCGGCGCCTCGACGTGGATCAGCGGCAGGCCGGCGACCGGCCGGGTGTGGATGCGCGGGCCGGCGACGTCCGTCAACGCTGGGGCCACCACCAGGTCGATGCCGGTGCCCTCCAGTTGCCAGCCCAGCCGGCGCAGCCGGGTGGCGGTCAGCTCGCCGGAGGCGGTCACCGCGACGGTGTCCGCGCCGATGGCGGTGGCCGCCTCGGGGATGCCCCGGAACGAGCCGACCACCGGCACGTCGCCCAGCCGCTGCGCGACCGGGGCGAGCAGCGCGTCCGGGATGCAGGCGCCGACCACCTGGTAGCCCGCGTACGGCTCGCGGCGCAGGGTGTGCACCAGCTCCAGCACGTGCGCGGTGTCGCCGACCACCAGCACCTTGCGCGACCAGCCGGCGCCCGCGGACCGCGCCCGGTGCAGCCGCTTGCGGGCGGCGAACCGGGCCACCTCCAGGCCGAGCATGCCGACGGCGAACGAGATGCCGAGGAAGCCCCGGGAGACGCCGACGTCGGCGATGTAGCCGGCGATCGCGATGCCGCCGGCGAGGCGCAGGCTGGCGGTGCCGACCCGCCGGTACTCGTCGGCGCCGTAGCCGAGGACGCGGTCGTCGTAGCAGCGCAGCACCCGTAGCGAGACCAGCCAGGCGAGGACCAGCCCGGGGGCGACCAGGACGTACGGGATCTTCGAGCCGCCGGGGGCGTCGTCGCCGAACCGGGCGACGTACCCGACGAGCACGGCGACGGTCAGGACGGTGGTGTCCAGCACCACCAGGGAGCGGACGTAGGCGCGCTCGCGGCTGCGGGCCGGGCCCGGCCGTGGTTCGTCCGGTCTCGACGACGTGCTGGCGGGGGTCAACAGCGTCGCTGAGGTCACCGGCCCTCCCCACTTCGGTCGCCGACGGCCCGTACGGCCGGCCCGGGGCGCGGGCCCGACACAGGGGCACTAGGACATCCTGCCCCGCCAGCCATGGTCGCCGATTGCTTCGGACGCATTACCGTCACTACTTTCCCCGAGGATCCCCTTGTCGGGAAAGGGCCCACGGCACCCGGTCCCGTGCGGCGGGTCCGCCCGCGCTGCGTTACGGCTCAGGCCGGGGCCTTACGCAACGCGACCGCCTTGAGGAAGATGTCGCCGATCTTGGTCGGATCCTCGGTGACGAAGGCGCCGCCGCCGGTGACGTCGGTGATCGACTTCAGCTCGGCCCGGCTCACGTCACCGCCGATACCGATGATCACGACCTGCACCGGCCGCTCCGGGTCCTTGATCTTGTTCAGCTCGGCCAGCAGCTTCTGCTGCGTGATGCCGTCGGAGTCCTCGTTCTTGCCGTCGGTGAAGAGCACGACCGAGTTGACCCGGCCGGGCTCCCAGTTCTCCTGCACCTGCTGGTACGCCGCCAGCACCGTGTCGTAGAGGCCGGTGCTGCCGGCCGACGAGCGAATCGCGCCCAGGGACTGCTCCAGCTTGCCGCGCTGGCGGGACAGCGGCCCGATGGCGACCAGTTCCCGGTGGTCGACGGAGCCCACCAGCTCCGTGGAGAACGTCCAGAGACCGATCGACCAGGAGTCGTCGAAGAGGTTCAGCCCGCGCCGCGCCGCCTCGACGGTGACCTGCTGCCGGGTCGCGTTGCCGGCGTTGGCCACCTTCTCCTTCATGGACCCGGACACGTCGATGACGGCGAGCATCCGGCCGGACTGGGTGGCGATCGACCAGCTGGAGACCGCCCGTTCCATGGCCTGCGGGTCGAGCCCGCCCGGAGCCGATCCGCCGCCGTTGGCCGGTGGGGCCGGCGCGCCGCCGGCCGGGCTGGGCGCACCCTGCGGCGCGTCGAAGCCGGCGCCCCAGTTGCCGTCCGGCGCGCGCAGCGACTGACGCGCCAGCCGGTCGTGGAAGTCGTCGGTGACGAGCACCTCGTAGAGCACCCGCGCCGCCGACGCCTTGGCCGGTTCGATGCCGGGCAGCACCGCGTACGGGTAGTCCAGCGGCGCGGGCGCCGGCTCCAGGTAGAGCGCGGCCAGCGGCACCGGCGGCTTCCTGCTGTTGTACTGGATCACGTCTTCTTCCGAGAGCGCCGCCGCGCCCAGGCTGCTCGCGATCGTCGTGGGATCCGAGGCGGTGGGGAACCGGGCGAGCAGGTCCGGCCGCAGCGCCGAGCGGTCGGTGGCCAGCGCCCGCAGCGCGGCGACCTTCTCCTTCTCGGCGTCGGGGCCGCCGGAGGCGCTGGCGGCGGCCGTCAGCGAGAGCAGACCGGACAGGCCGGCGGCGTCACGGGTCGGCTCGACGATCCCGGTGCGCAACGGCTTGTCGCTCTGCACCTGCCGCAGGAGCTGGGTCCAGCTGAACTTCTTCTGCGGCCAGCCCAGCCGCGTGGCGACCGGCTGCGGCATCGCCACGACCACCGGGCTGCGCGCGATGGACGCCCCGATGCCCGGCTCGAAGGCGGTGGCACCACCGGTCTTGAGCCGCAGCAGCCACGTGGAGGAGTCGGGCACCCAGACGTCGGGGCTGACCGACGTGCCGCTGGCCTGCCCCACGCCGGCCAGGGTGACGCCGTGCTTCGCCGCGACCGTCGCGGCCACGTCGACCGGATCGGACGCCGAGACGTTCACCGCGATGCAGGTGCCGCCCACCGCGGCGCCGCTCTTCACCCACTTCGCCGCGGCGGCGTCGACCGCCGGGGCGAGTTCGGCGGCGACGGCGACGGAGAGCTCGATCCGCCCGGAGCAGTCCGGTTGCGCCAGCTGCTGGTAGCCGAACCAGCCGCCGGCCGTGACGGCGAGGACGCCCACGGCGGCGGCGGCGGTGGCTGCGTGGACGTTCCTACGCATGCGATGGCGGCCTGCTGACACGGTGACCATCTTGCGGACCCGCCAGGACGACTGCCACGGGCCGTTCGGACGAAAGTTACGCAGGAGACATAGTTGATCGTCACATTGTCACACTCCGCGACCGAGCCACCCCGTGTCGTCGACGTGACGGAAGTTATGGCTGGTCAGGGCAGCACACATGTGGGGCTCGCCACTGCCACGGGCTCCCCGAGCGGAGCCGGCACTCCGGTGCCGGCGTCGACCCGGAAGACGCGGATCATGTCGGCCCGTTCGTCGGCGACGTAGAGGTGCTCCCCGGCCAGGGCGAAGTGCCGCGGCCACTCCCCGCCCGTGTCCACCTCGGCGACCAGCTCCGGCAGCTCGCCGGCGACGGCGAAGACCGCGACGGTGCCCACCCCCCGGTTCGCGACGTAGAGGAAGCGCCCGTCCGGGCCGACCGCGATCTCCGACGGCTGGACGGGCCCGGTCCGGTCGCTGGCCTCGACCCGGCCCCGCTGGTGCAGCGCACCGTCGCCGGTCAGCTCGTAGGCGGTGACCGAGCCGTCCAGCTCCCCCGCCACCCAGCAGCGCCGCCCGTCGGGATGCCGGGCCAGGTGCCGGGGGCCGACGCCGGCGGCCGTGCGCACCCGGGGCGCCCGCGGCACCAGCCGGCCGGAGGCCGCGTCCAGGTCGTAGCGGTAGATCGAGTCGGTGCCCAGGTCGACCGCGAGCAGCGGGCCCCGGCCCGGATCGGGGTTCACCATGTGGGCGTGCGCGCGCTCCTGGCGCTCCTGGTCCGGCCCGTGCCCCTCGTGCGCCACCAGGTCGCTGCGCTCGCCGGGCGCCCCGTCGGGGTCGAGCGGGAACACCGTCACGCTGCCGCCACCGTAGTTGGCCACGACGAGGTGGCCGCCGTCCGGGACGACCGCCAGGTGGCAGGGTTCCGCGCCCCCGGTGGACCGGGTGCCGAGCGCGGTGAGGCCGCCGTCGGCACCGACCCGGAACGCGCTGACCTGCCCGTCCGGCAGCTCGTTGACCGCGTACAGCACGGGCAGCCGCGGGTGCCGGGCGAGGAAGGAGGGCGAGGGGGTGACCGCGACGGTGCCGAGCGGGGTCAGCTCACCGGAGGCGGGGTCCCGCCGCGCCGCGACGATGCCGGTGCCCCGACCCCCGCTGTGCGCCGTGTAGCCGCCGATGTGGACGATCTCGCCCTGACCTGTCACCGGATCCGCCCTCCGCCGATTCCTCCGCCGATCCCACCAGCCTTCCCACTGGGCCGCCCGCTTAGCCCCGAAAACACCGCCGAATCGCGGCGGCCCGCCGGAAGACGCCCGCCGGACCGCCGTCGCGCCGGCTCAGGCCGCCGGCACGGGCTCGCCGCGCTGCCGGGCCACGTGCTCGACCAGCGCGATCAGCACCTCCTTGCCGGACTGCCGCTCCCGCGCGTCGCAGAGCACCAGCGGCACGTCGGGGTCGAGGTCCAACGCCTGGCGTACGGACTCCAGGCTGAACCGGCGGGCCCCGTCGAAGCAGTTCACGCCCACCACGAACGGCACGCCCCGCTGCTCGAAGTAGTCGATCGAGGGGAAGCAGTCGGCCAGCCGGCGGGTGTCGGCGAGCACCACCGCGCCGAGCGCCCCGAACGCCAGCTCGTCCCAGAGGAACCAGAACCGGTCCTGGCCCGGGGTGCCGAAGAGGTAGACCTGGAGGTCGTCGTTGATCGTGATCCGGCCGAAGTCCATCGCCACCGTCGTGGTCGACTTCGCCTCGACGCCGGAGAGGTCGTCGGTGCCGATGCTGGCGCCCGTCAACACCTCTTCGGTCTGCAACGGCCGGACCTCGCTGAGCGCGCTCACCAGCGTCGTCTTGCCGGCGCCGAACCCCCCGGCGATCAGGATCTTCAGCGCGAGCGGGATCCGGGGACCGGATCCGGTTCGGTCACAGCGCACGGAGTCCACTGACCACCGCCTTGAGGATGTCGTCGTCGGGCAGGTACGCGGCGGCCGTCGGCTGGTGGACCGCGATCAGCCCCCGCGCCCGCAGGTCGCCGAGGAGCACGCGGACCACGCCCACCGCGAGGTCGAGGTCGGCCGCGAGCTCCGCGACGGGGACCGGCCGGGCGGCCAGCTCCACCAGGCGCCGGTGCTCGGGGTGCAGGTCCGGGTGGACGGTCGGGTCGGCGGCCGCCTCGGCCAGCACGTACGCGACCAGGTCGAAGCCGTCGGCGCCCGACCGGACCCGGCCGCCGGTCAGGGTGTAGGGCCGCACGACCGGGCCGGCGTCGTCGTCCAGCCACTCGTGCTGCGGCCCGGGCGACTCAGCCCGCATCGGCGGCCCCCGCCGTCGACCGGGCCGGGGCGCTCAGGTACTCCCCGACCCGGGTGACGAGCATCGCCATCTCGTACGCCACCAGGCCGATGTCCGCGTCCGCGTCGCTGACCACGGCCAGGCAGGCGCCCTGCCCGGCGGCCGTGACGAAGAGGTAGGCGGACTCCATCTCCACCACGGTCTGCCGGACCGCCCCGCCGGCCACCTGCCGGCTGGTGCCTCGGGCCAGGCTGGAGAAGCCGGACGCCAGCGCGGACAGGTGCTCGGCGTCGGCCCGGTCCATGCCGGCGGAGGAGCCGATCAGCAGCCCGTCCGCCGAGAGCACCACCGCCTGTCGGGCGGCCGGCACCCGTTCCACCAGCTCGTCGAGCAACCAGTCGAGATCGGCACTCTGCCTCGTCGGATGCATCAGGCGTCCCTCTCAGTCGCGGTCATGGGTTCGGTGTCCACCGGCCGTGCGGCCGGCGTCGGGCTCGGGTCCTCGTGCGGCGGGTCCGGCCGGCCGGCGGGGGCGGCCCGCTCCGGGGCCGTCGCGGTGGCCGCCGCGCGGCCGCGGGCGGTGCCGGACTGCAGGGCGGACATGATCCGCCGCGCCTCCTCCGGGCTGCGCGGGGCGGGACTCTCGATCACCGGCTGCCGCAGCGTCGGGCCGTCCAGCGCTGACGACCGCCCCGGGGCGTCCCCGGCGGACGGCTGGCCCCCGTTCGGGGCCGGCTGCCGGGGCGGCACCGCCGGAGGCCGCCGGCGCACCCGACGGGGCAGCCCGTCGATCTCCCCGGCCACCTCGACGGGGGCGGGACCGCCGGAAGCCGCGCTGGGCGGGGTAAGGCCGCCGGAGGCCGCCTCGCGCGGGACCTGGCCGCTGGAGGCCGCCTCGCGCGGGACCTGGCCGCCGGCAGCCGCGCCGGGCGGGACCTGGCCCGCGGCGGGTGCGCCGGCCGGGGCCGGCCGGGCGTGGCCGGCGAGGGTGGCGCGGCGGGCGGCCGGCGCACCGGTGGCGGGGGCCGTGGCGGGCTCGGCGGAGCGCATCGGGCGGGGCAGCGTACTCAGCCGGCCCGCCCGGGCGAGCCGCCGCTCCTCCGGCGTCGGCGCCGATCGGGGCGCCACCGGCGGGCCACCGGTCGGGGGCAGGGAGGGCTCGTCGGTGACCAGGTCGGCGGGGACGAGCACCACGGCGGTCAGCCCGCCGCCGTCGGACGGGCGCAGGCGTACCCGGACCCCGTGCCGGGCGGCGAGGCGGGCCACCACGAAGTGCCCGAGGCGGGCGGTCTCGGTCGGCTCGAAGTCGGGCGAGCGGGCAAGCCGCCGGTTCGTGTCCTCCAGCGCGGCGGCGGACATGCCCAGGCCCCGGTCGGTGATCTCCACGGCGTAGCCGTTCGCCACGTGCTGCCCGGAGACCTCCACCCGGGTCTGCGGCGGCGAGAACGCGGTGGCGTTCTCGATCAGCTCGGCGAGCAGGTGGATCACGTCGCCGACCGCCCGCCCCAGCACGCCCGCGGGTGCCACGGCGGTGATGTCGACCCGGTCGTACGACTCGACCTCGGAGATCGCGCCCCGGACCAGGTCGACCATCGCGACCGGGTTGCGCCAGCCCCGCCCGGGCGCCGCGCCGGCCAGGATGACCAGGTCCTCGGCGTGCCGCCGCAGCCGGGTGGCGAGGTGGTCGACGCGGAACAGCTCCGCCAGCTCGTCCGGGTCCTCGGTGTGCCGCTCCATCCGGTCGAGCAGCGCGAGCTGCCGGTGCACCAACCCCTGGCTGCGCCGGGCGATGTTGAGGAACACCTCGTTGAGCCCCCGGCGCAGGGTGACCTCGTCGACGGCCGACTGGACCGCGGTGCGCTGCACCTCGGTGAACGCCCGCGCCACCTGACCGATCTCGTCGTCGCCGTACTCCAGCGGGGGCGCCTCCCGGGCGACGTCGACCTGCTCGCCCCGGCGCAGCCGGGCCACCACGTCCGGCAGCCGACGCTCGGCCGTCTCCAGGGCGGCCGTGCGTACGCCGGTGAGCCGGTGCGCCAGGTTGCGACCGACCCGCACCGACACGACGACCGAGACCACGACGGTGGCCAGTCCCAGCAGTCCGGCGGCGGCGAGCCGGACCAGGATGCGCACGGCCGACGGGATCGACCGGTCGGCGAGCCCGTCGGCCTGCGCCAGCTCGAACTCCCGCAGCGCCTGCTGCACCGCCTGGTAGCTCTCCTGCCAGGCCGCCGGGTCCACCGCCGGCCGGGTGGCGGACCCGGGGCCCACCAGCCTGTCCTGCATCGTCCGCAACCGGCCGAAGGCCTCCCCCTCGGTCATCCGCTGGAACGCGGCGCGCTCGGCGTCGGGCAGGTCGGCGACCGAGCTGTCGGCGAGGAACCGCTGGTTGCCGATGGTCTGCACCAGCTGGCGGTGCTCGCCGTCGGCGAACCGGCCGCTGGTGAACGCCCCGGCGAGCAGGGCGTCGGTCTGCCCGAGCAGCTCCCGGGACTGGCCGAGCCCGGTGACGGCGAGCGCCTGCCGGTTGAGGTCCCGGTCGGGCAGGTTGGCCATCGCGGAGAACGCCTGGAAGGCCGAGTTGATCATCCCGCTGTAGAGTCCGACCGCGCCGGCCCGGTCCACCGCCCGCCGGTCGATGAACCCCCGCCCGGCGGGCAGCGACTCCAGCGCGGTGACCAGCTGGTCGAGCCGGGCGTCGAGGAAGTCGTCGGCGGCGTCGCGCAGGTCCTCCCCGTCGATCCGGCGGCGCAGTTCCGCGATCGCCCGGTCGGTGCGCTGCCGCTGCTCGGCGAGCTCGGGAGCGGCGCCGTCGCCGGCCAGCTGGACCACCGAGAGCCGCCGCTCCCGTTGCAGCTCGGCGACCACGGTCTCGCCGGGACGGCCGAGGTCGTAGAGGAGCGTCCGGGCGGCGAGCAGGTCGAGGGCGGGTCCGAAGGTGAGCGTGGTGGCGAAGATCCAGAGCGCCAGCAGCGCGGTCACCGGCACGACGACCAATGCGGTCAGCTTCGAGCGGATCGGCCAGTCGCGGGTGTTCAATCAGACCTCGCCCGGAAGGTGTGGCTGCGGGGGGCGCCGGCGCCGGCCGGGCAGCGTCGCGGTCGGACGGTCCCGGGCCGCGGTGCCGGGCAGGTCCGGCGGACGCCTTGGGCAGGATACGTAATCCTCGCCCGATGCACTACCGTCCGTCGCGTCGGGCGTACCGGCCGGACGTCCACAGTCGAGGAACGCCCCGCCGGAGGCCGGCGGGGCGTTCGTGGCTGGTGCGGATCAGGCGTCGACGGAGATGCCGAGGCCCTCGGCGACCCGGCGGCCGTAGTCGGAGTCGCACTGGCTGAAGTGCCAGACCATCTTCTCCTGGATGTGCTTGTCGCACTGGGCCAGCAGGGTGGTGAGGTTGAGGATCAGGTCGTCCCGCTCCCAGTCGGCCATCTCGCGGTAGCGCCGGCCGGCCTGGGAGTAGTTGTCCTGCCGCTCGATCGGGGCCTTCATGATCTGGCCCGAGACGAACGGGCGGTACTCCCGGTAGGACTCGTCGGCCTCCTCGAGGCCGGCCACCGAGGACGGCTCGAAGTTGATGTGCGGGTTGGCACCACGGTTGTCCACCCCGTACGACATCTGGCCGCCGGTCTGGTTGGTGCTGACCCGCACGTCCTCGCGCGGGCGGTTGACCGGCAGCTGGAGGTAGTTCGGACCGACCCGGTAGCGCTGGGTGTCCGAGTAGGAGAACGTCCGGCCGACCAGCATCTTGTCGTCGGAGAAGTCGATGCCGTCGACCAGCACGCCGGTGCCGAAGGCGATCTGCTCGTTCTCGTTGTGGTGGTCGGTGATGTTGCGGTTGAGCGTCATCATGCCGACCGGCAGGTAGGGGAAGTCCTCCTCCGGCCAGATCTTGGTGTCGTCGAGCGGGTCGAAGTCCAGCTCCGGGTGCTCGTCGTCGCTCATCACCTGGACGTTGAGCTCCCACTTCGGGTGGTCGCCGCGCTCGATCGCCTCGTAGAGGTCCTTCGAGGCGTGGCCCAGCTCGGTGGCCTGGATGGCGTCCGCCTCGGCCTGGGTCAGGTTGTGCTCACCCTGCTGGGACAGCCAGTGGAACTTGACCAGCACGGCCTCGCCCTCGGCGTTGACGAGGCGGTAGGTGTTCACCCCGGAGCCGCGCATCGTCCGGTAGTTCTTCGGGATGCCGTACGGGGAGAAGAGCCAGGTCAGCATGTGCATCGACTCGGGCGTGTTCGACATGAAGTCGAAGATCCGGTTCGGCTCCTGACGGAAGGTCACCGGGTCCGGCTTCAGCGAGTGGATCACGTCGGGGAACTTGATCGCGTCGCGGATGAAGAAGACCTGGAGGTTGTTCCCCACCATGTCCCAGTTGCCGTCCTCGGTGCGGAACTTCACGGCGAAGCCGCGCGGGTCGCGGGCCGCCTCGGAGGAGTCCCGCCCGCCGATGACGGTGGAGAAGCGGATGGTGACCGGCGTCTTCTTGCCCCTGGTCTGGAACAGCTTGGCCCTCGTGTAGGTGGACGCCGGCACGGCCTGATCACCGGATCCGATCGTCCCGTACGCCTCGAACTCGCCGTGCGCGACGAAGCCGCGGGCGTGCACCACCCGCTCCGGGATCCGCTCCCGGTCGAAGTGGCTGATCTTCTCCAGGAAGTGGTAGTTCTCCAGCGTCGCCGGGCCGCGCGAGCCGACCGTCCGCTGCTGCTGGTTGTTGTGCACGGGGTGACCCTGACGGGTGGTGAGGATCGGCTTGCTGGCCTGCGGGTCGCTCATGGCTCTCCTCCTGCTCGGTGTGGCGCTTGCGTCAGTCGTGCTGCGGCTGACAGCCGGGGCACCGGCCCCAGTAGGTGACCTCGGTGAACTCCACCGCGAAGGCGGAGGCCCCGGGGTCGAGGCAGGGCCCGGGGGCCCGGTTGCGCCGGGTGTCGACGATCGCGCCGCAGTCCCGGCAGACCAGGTGGTCGTGGTCGTCCCCGCCCAGCTCGTACCGGGCCGGCCCGCCGGCCGGGACGAACCGGCGCAGCAGACCCGCGCCGGTGAGCGCGCGCAGGACGTCGTAGACCGCCTGGCCCGAGATCCGCCCGAGGCGGGTCCGGGCGAGTCGGGTGATCGTGTCGGCATCCAGGTGTGGCCGGTCGCGCACCGCGGCGAGCACCGCGAGCCGGGGCCGCGTGACACGCAGCCCGGCCGCCCGCAGGCGTTCGGCGTCGGAGTCGACCGGCATCACCCCACCCAAGCGCCTTTTCTGGAACGAGTCAAGTTTTGACGGTCGGTCACCCTGTGTGACTCGTCATGCCGCGACGGGGAATGGGCCCGGGTCGGGTCCGCCGGGCCGCGAGGGCCGGGTTCGTCAGGAAAGTGCCCCGGAACGGGATTGGCGATCAGTGAGCGGAGGGAATACCACCTGACGAAGGAGGAGCCATGTCGCCCACGCAGGTAATCGTCATAGTTCTCGTCGTGCTGGTGATCGCGGCCGTGGCCGTGGCCGCCCGGTCGTACGCCCGTCGCCGCGCGCTGCGGTCGCGCTTCGGTCCCGAGTACGACCGCGCCATCGCCGAGCAGGACAGCCGGACCGCCGCCGAGCGGGAGCTGCGGGAGCGGGAACGTCGCCACGCGGAGCTCACGCTGACGCCCCTCGCCGCCGAGTCCCGGGCCCGGTACGCCGCCGCGTGGGAGGAGCTCCAGGTCCGCTTCGTCGACTCCCCCGCCGAGACCGTGGGTGACGCCGACGACCTGGTCACCCGGCTCATCGCGGAACGGGGCTACCCCACCGGCGAGTTCTCCGACCAGATCGCCCACCTCTCCGTCGAGCACGCCCGCACGCTGGGCCACTACCGCGACGCTCACGAGATCCACCTGCGCAACTCCCGGGGCGAGGCGAGCACCGAGGAACTCCGCCAGGCCGTCGTCCACTACCGCGCCCTCTTCGCCGACCTGCTCGGCGAGGAGCCGGTCGGCGCCCGACCGTCCGAGCAGCACCACCCGGACAGCCAGCACGACGTCACGAGCCGCTAGGAGGATGACCATGCGCCAGGAAGAGCAGCGAGTGGGCAACGAACACCCCGAGGCCGTCCGCTCCGAGCCGGTCCCGGTGCCGCCTCCGGGCGACCGGGCCGGCCGCGCCGACGTGCCCGAGGACGCCCTCGACGACCGGGGCACCTTCGACGATCCGGCGGTCGCCGACGGCGGCCGGGCCGGCCGGCACGACGACGAGGGGGCGCGCGGCCGGGACGCCGGCAGGGGCCGGCCGGGCGACCGGGACACCGCCGGCGACCGGGCCGAGTTCCACGAGCCGGGGCCGGTGCCGACCGCCTTCGGCGCCACCAGCGTCGGCGGTGCGGTCGCCGCGTCCGCCCTGGCCAGCCCCCTGCCCGAGGACGAGCCCGACCCGCGTACGGAGTCGACCGCGCGGCCGGGCGACGGCGCCGTGGACGGCCCCCGGGAGGGCCGCCGGGCGGACCCGACCGCCGAGTTCCACCGGTCCGTCGGGCTCGGCGACGCCCGTTCCGACGACCGGCAGGCCCGCCGGGACGGCGCCGAGGTGCTGCCCCCGGACGCCGCCGACGGCCGGCCCGAGCGCCGGGCCGACCTGACCGGGTGGGCCGGCGACCCGGAGGGCGGCGCGGCCGGTGCGGCCGGGTACGGCAGCGCCGCGCCGGCCATGGTCGATCCGGACGCCGAGCACGCGCCGGTCGGACGGGCGGGCACCGGGGAGCTGGGGGCCGCCGGGACCGACCGGCCGGCGGGCGCGACGGTGGCCGCCGAGCCGGCCAGCCTCTTCGAGCCGGGCATGGCGCAGGGCTTCCGGGACCGCTGGCGCGACGTCCAGCTGCGGTTCGTGGACGACCCCCGCGCGGCGGCCGGGGAGGCACAGTCGCTGGTCGACGAGGCCATCCAGGCGCTCTCCTCGGCGCTGTCCGCGCAGAAGAACAAGCTGGGTGGCTGGCAGGACGCCGGTTCCGCCGACACCGAGCAGCTCCGGATGGCCGTCCGCCACTACCGCGACTTCCTGGACCGGGTGCTCGGACGCTGACCCGATTCGCGAGCGCCCCCGGCCGGTCGGCCGGGGGCGCTCGCGCATGTCCTCGCCCGACCAGCCGGGGCGCCCGCGCAGGTCCGCGCCGCTCCCCCGGCCCGCACCGCAACGGAGGGCGCCTCCGGCACGGCAGGCCGGGCGTGCCCCCGCAGACCCGACGAACGGGAGTGGCAGACGCTTTCGTCGCCGCAGGCGTGAAACCGCGCGATCGGGGTAATTGGGCGCGCGCGCACTCATCCGGCACGGACGGTTGACGAAGGGTTACCGGGATGGACGGCGATGGCCTGCGGCTGAACATGAACGTCCTGGACTACGGCATCCTGGCGCTCTACTTCGTCACGGTGCTCGGCGTCGGCTTCGCCGCCCGACGGGCCATCAAGACCAGCGTCGACTTCTTCCTCTCCGGCCGCTCGCTGCCGGCCTGGGTGACCGGTCTGGCCTTCGTCTCGGCCAACCTGGGGGCGCTGGAGATCATCGGCATGGCCGCCAACGGCGCCCAGTACGGCGCGATGACGCTGCACTACTACTGGATCGGCGCCGTGCCGGCGATGGTCTTCCTCGGCATCGTGATGATGCCGTTCTACTACGGCTCCAAGGTCCGCAGCGTGCCCGAGTACCTGCGGCTGCGCTTCAACCGCCCCACCCACCTGCTGAACGCGCTCAGCTTCGCGGTCGCCCAGGTGCTCATCGCGGGCGTGAACCTCTACGCCCTGGCGCTGATCATGCAGGCGCTGCTCGGCTGGCCGCTCTGGGTGGCCATCGTGATCGGCGCGCTGATCGTGCTGGCGTACATCACCGTGGGCGGGCTCTCCGGGGCGATCTACAACGAGGTGCTCCAGTTCTTCGTGATCATCGCGGGCCTGCTGCCGATCACGATCCTCGGCCTGGTGAAGGTGGGCGGCGTCGCGGGCCTGATGGACGCGGTGCGCGAGTCCAAGCTGGGCGAGGCGGGGTTGCACACCTGGCAGGACACCGGCAGCACCGCCAACCCGCTCGGCGCGCACTGGATCGGCATCGTCTTCGGCCTCGGCTTCGTGCTCTCCTTCGGCTACTGGACGACCAACTTCGCCGAGGTGCAGCGCGCGCTGTCGGCCAAGAACATGAGCGCCGCCCGCCGGACGCCGATCATCGCCGCGTACCCGAAGCTGCTCATCCCCGTGGTCACGGTGATCCCCGGCCTGGTCGCCCTCGTGACGGTGCAGGGGCTCGGCGCGGAGAGCGGCGACCTGGTCTACAACAACGCGATCCCGCTGCTGATGCGCGACCTGCTCCCCAACGGCGTGCTCGGCATCGCGGTGACCGGCCTGGTCGCGTCGTTCATGGCCGGCATGGCGGCGAACGTGAGCGGCTTCAACACCGTGTTCACCTACGACATCTGGCAGCAGTACGTGCGCCGGGACCGTCCCGACGACTACTACATCCGCATCGGCCGGTGGGCGACGGTCGGCGGCGTGCTCGTCGGCATCGGCACCGCGTTCATCGCCGCCGGGTTCAGCAACATCATGAACTACATCCAGGCGCTGTTCTCACTGTTCAACGCGCCGCTGTTCGCCACCTTCATCATCGGCATGTTCTGGCGGCGGATGAGCGCGGCGGCCGGCTTCCTCTCGCTGCTCATGGGCACCCTGGCGGCGCTGGCCACCTACCTGCTCTACAAGGCGGGGGTCGTGCACTTCAACTCCGACCTGGAGGAGAGCTTCTGGGGCGCCGGCATCGCGTTCGTCACGGCCGCCGTCGTCGCCGCCGTCGTCACGCCGTTCACCAGGAAGAAGCGGGACGAGGACCTGCGCGGCCTGGTCTACGGCATGGGCGCCGTCGACGTGAAGGGCGACCTGCTGACCGGGGACGCCGTCTGGTGGCGCTCCCCCGTGCTGCTCGGCCTGATCGCGGTGGTGCTCTCCCTCCTCCTCTACGTGCCGTTCTTCTAGGAAGGGGCGCTCGGCCATGAGCATGGACAACCTCAACCCGCACGGGCACGACCGGTCGGTCGAGGCCACCGAGGAGGCCCGCCGCCGCTCGGCCGCCGCCCGGCTGTTCGACATCCGCCGGGTGATCGGTGGGCTTTTCACCGCGTACGGGGCGATCGTCACCCTGATCGGCGTCTTCGACGGCGAATCCGCCGTCCGGAAGGCGCAGGGGGTCCGGATCAACCTCTGGGCGGGCCTCGGCATGCTCGTCTTCGGCGTGCTGATGCTGCTCTGGCAGTGGCGCAATCCGGTCCAACCGCCGGAGACCTCCGACGAGGAGCGCTGAGCCGCCCCGCCGGCACGCGGCATGGGCACGGCCGGGCCGGGTACGCGAGCAGGATCAGGAGACCACCTGGCGACAGGAGGGCAGCGACATGACGGACCGTGACCGTGACCGACCGCTGGAGGAGAGCCCGGAGGTGGCCGCGGCGGTCGAGGACGACACCGGCATCCCGCAGCTGATGACCGGCGGCGGCGCCGACCGCGACACTCCGTCGTTCACCGGGCCCGGGGAGGAGCCGGGTGGCGACGAGCTGATCGGCGACCCGTACGCCGCCGGCACCGGCGCGACCGGCACCGGCACGGGCGCGGCCCCGGACCACATCCGCACCGGGGCCGAGCAGCCCTGGGAGCCGGAGGACCTGGTGGCGGCCCGGGGGCAGGACCTGACGCCGGAGAACGTCGAGCGGGCCCGCCGGGACCTGGCCGAGCTGGGCCACGCGGCCATCGAGAAGACGGTGCCCTGACCGGCGTACGCGAGGGGGCCCCCGGCCCGACCGTCGGACGGTCGGACCGGGGGCCCGGGGAACCTGCCGCTGGAGCGCCTCACCTACTGCCAGCGGCGGGTGGGCACCGCTCTCAGAGCGCCGGGTACGCGTTCTGCATGAGCTGCGCGAACTGCGCCGGGAACCAGGCGCCCGAGATCGGGGCGTCCGGCAGGGCGCCGCTCATGCTGTTGCCGTTGCGGGCGTTGCCGGTGTAGGTCGGGTCGCACATCCGGTCGAAGCCCTTGCCCTCGTTGTTCGGGATCTCCTTGCTGGACCCGTCCGACTCGCCCGGGGGCTTGACCCAGACGTAGGCGTCGATGCCCGGCTCCGGCGCGGCCTTCGGGCGCTCGCCGAGGCCGGCCCCGGCCTGGTTGCACCAGTTGCCGGCGTGGATCCGCCGGTCCACCCGACCACCGTTGACGTACGCGTCCACGCTGGTCAGCGGGCCCGGGCCGGTGGGCCGGGCCGAGCCGCCCCAGCCGTTGCGGGAGGTGTCGATCAGCATGCCGATCTTCGAGTCGAAGCCCTTGGCGACCAGCTCGTTGCGGAACGCCTGGGCGAACGAGAGCTCGTCCACGTAGAAGTTCCAGTCGATCCACTTGGACTGCCGCACGCTGGTGCCGTTCACCGAGTCGGTGATCTTCACGTAGGGCTCGCGCAGCGCCGAGTAGTTGGCGGTGTTGACGATGAAGCCGTGGACGTTGTTCACCGTGCTGCCGGAGGCGACGGCGGCCTCCTTCAGGATCTGCGCGGTCGGGCTGAAGTTGCTGTCCCAGCCGATCCAGCCGTGGTGGGCGGCGTCGATGTAGTTGTAGACGTTGCCGATCGCGCCCAGCTTCGACAGGGCGTAGCCGACACCGTTGACGTAGGCGCCGTTGGCCTTCACCGTGTCGCACATCGCGGTGCCGCCGGGGTTGCCGGAGGTGTTGGTCACCAGGTTCGGCAGCGAGTCGATCTCAATGATGTTGACGATCCGCAGGCTGGCGTACTTCGGGTCGCCCTGGATCGCGGCGATCGGGTCGATGTACTCGGTCTTGTACCTGGGCAGCTCGTCCGCGCGCAGCTCACCGTTCGAGGCCAGCGCGGCGCAGTCCCGGCCGGGCAGGTTGTAGATGACGAACTGGATGTAGTTCGCCCCCTGCTCGAGCGCCTTGTTCAGGTGGTCGCGCACGCCCATCGCGCCGTTGGAGCTGCTGTCCGGGGTGCCGTTGATGGCGGCGATCCGGTCGATCCAGACGGCGGTCGGGTTGTTCGACACCCGGTTGCCGCCGGGCACGGACTCGGCCTTGGCCTTCCACTCCGGGTTCACGTACCCCTTGGCGTTCAGGTACGGGTTGTCCACCCGCTGCCCGGGCGGGGTGCCGCCGTTGCAGGTCACGCCGTTGAGCGTGAACGAGGTGGGCTTCGGGTTGCTGCCGCTCCAGGCGCCGTTGAAGCCAATGCTCACCGTGGCGCCGCTGGCCACCGTGCCGTTGTAGGACTCGTTCTGCGCGGTGACGTTCTGACCGGTCTGCGTCCAGCGGGCCGACCAGCCCTGCTGCACCCGCTGGTTGCCGTCCGGGAAGGTGAACCCGAGCGTCCAGCCGTTGAGGGCGTCGCCGGTGTTCTTGATGTTGACGGTGGCGGTGAACCCGCCCTGCCAGTCGCTGGTCGTGTACGACACGTCGCACTGGGTGGCGGCGTGCGCCACGGTGACCGGCAGGGTCACCAGTCCGCCCGCGACCAGGGCGCCCGCGCCGCCGAGCGCGAGGGCCCGGCGGGGGCCGGACAGCCTTCTCCACACATTCATGCCACTGATCTCCTTGGGCGAGACCGGATCCGCGAACGGCCCGGCGATACGGCCCGATGGGCGCCCTGCGCGGACGTCCGCCGGTGCCACGGGTTCTTCGGGGGGTGCCCGACCCGGTCGGGCGTTTGGTGGTGGTCCGACCGGCGACGATGGGCCGGTCGGGAGGCGGGACGTCGTCCGGCGGACCGGTGCCCTCGACTCCTGCCTGCGCGGTGTGGCTCCTCGAACCGCGTGCAGCGATTCTTGCATGGGAGCGCTTCCATGGCAATGCCTCGATGTGGCGGCCGGGACCGGCGGGGCCACCGGTGCGGCCGGGCCGACGGGGACCGGACGATCCGACCGCCAGGACGCGAGCCGCGCCAGCCGGGGCGGCGGGCCTCAGGGCGGCGGCAACCGCCCGGCCGAGCCGGCAAGCCGCTTAACCGACGTAGCACCCCTAGCGCGCTTATCGTTCCTAAGAACCAAAACGCGAATCTTTCCCTTCATAGCTCGTGAAACGGTCTAACGTCGTCCGTAGCTCGGTTGTCGCCGAGCCCAGGACAACAGGGATGGAGTGACGCAGGTCATGGCAAAGAAGATGCTCGGGAAGGTCGTTGCGGGCGCTGCCCTCGGTGGTGCCTCCCTGCTCGTGTTCACGCCGGGGATCGCGTTCGCGGACGGCCAGCAGGGCCACGAGGGCAAGGTCTACGCCAAGCCGCACGTCGTCAAGGCGGGCGACACGGTCAAGCTGCTCGAGGTCTGCCCCGACCGGCAGGAGCACGCCTTCGTGTGGTCGAAGGTCACCGGCAAGGTCAAGCTCAAGCCGGCCGAGGGCCGGGGCCACTGGCGTGGCGGGGAGGAGGACTCCCGCGACCACGACAAGGGCCGGGACCACGAGGACAAGGGCCGCGACCACGGCAACGACGACAACGGCAGGGACAACGACGGCCGGGACCAGAGCCCCAGCCCGCAGCCGCCGGCCAACGGCACCGGCCAGCCGCAGCCGCCGGCCAACGGTGGCCAGCCGCCCGCCAACGGCCAGGGTGGCGGCGCCGCCGACGCCGAGGGCGACCGCGACTGGAAGGGCTACGAGCACGGCCAGGACGCCGAGGGCGACCGCGGCGACAGGGGCCACGACAAGGGCGACCGCGAAGGCCGCGGGGACAGCAACGGCTCGGACGGGTACGACCGCAAGGACCACGGCGGGTACGGCTCCGACGAGTACGACCGCGCGGACCGCGCCGGGTACGGCTCGGAGAGCAACGGCTCGGACGAGTACGACCGCAAGGGCCACGACAACGGCCGGAACGGCCACGACAACGGCCGGTCGGACGAGGAGTCCGAGCGCAACGGCAAGGACCACTGGAAGCACAAGCGGGACTTCGTCTACTACGGCGAGGCCCAGGTGTCCGAGGACGCCCAGCCGGGCCGTTACGAGCTCAAGGGCTCGTGCGGCGAGGGCGAGCTGGTCGTGCTGCCGCGCGGTGGGGTCGACGGTGGTGACGGTGGCGTCGGCGCCGGCACCGACCGGGGCCTGGCCGCCGGTGGGGCGAGCCTGGTCGGCGCAGCCGCCCTGGGCGGGCTCGTGCTGATGCGCCGGCGTCGGACCGATGAGTCCTTCGTCTGACATGACGGCGACACCGGCCGGCGGCCGTCACGGGAAACCGTGGCGCGCCGCCGCCGCGGCCGTCGTCGTCGTGCTCGCCATGGTCGGCGCCGGCCTGATCGGCGCCTCGTTCAGGTCCGCGCCCGCTCCCCGCCCCCCGCAGCCCCTGGCCGCGTCCGCCAGCACCGGGCCGGCGGTCGCCGACGTGCCGGACCCGGACGTCGCCGCCGGCACGGGCCTCGCCCGCTCCGCCCCCACCACGATCGCCATTCCCCGGATCGGGGTCGACGCCGCGATCATGCCGCTCGGCACCAACCCCGACGGCACCGTCCAGGTGCCCCCGCTGGAGCGGGCACAGCTGGCCGGCTGGTACGAGCCGGGGCCGAGCCCTGGTGAGATCGGCAACGCGGTCATCGTCGGGCACGTCGACTCGGCGGCGATCGGGCCGGCGGTCTTCTTCTCCCTCGGCGCCCTGCAACCGGGCGACACCATCACCGTCACCCGGCAGGACGGGCAGCAGGCCACCTTCACCGTCGAGTCGGTCAAGGCGTACCCGAAGACGGAGTTCCCGACCGAGCAGGTCTACGGTCCCAGCAACCGACCCGGCCTGCGCGTGGTCACCTGCGGCGGGACCTTCGACGAGGCCGCCGGCAGCTACCCGGACAACGTGGTCGTCTTCGCCTCCATGCCCGCGTGAGCCGGCAACCGCGCGGCACCGCGCGGAGGCCTCCACCGGACGACACGCCGCGGTCCGGCCGGTCGGGACACCGACCGGCCGGACCGCGTGCCGTACGCGTCAGGCGGCGGCGGAGGTCCGCACCAGGGTGCGGATCTGGCGCAGCAGCACCGACAGGGCGGCGAGGTCCGCCCGGGACTCGTCGAACTCCCCCATCGCCCGCTCGGCGCGGTGGATCGAGGTGGCGTTCGACTGTTCCCACTCGAGCACCCGCTCCTGGGGCGACAGGGTGCCGGGGGTGGAGTCGAGAACCTCCGCGGTCAGCGCGGCCAGCGCGGCGTACAGGTCGTAGCGCAGCGCCATCCGGGCCAGCGTCTGCCAGCGGTCCTCCCGCGGCAGCAGGGAGATCTTCGACAGCAGGGAGTCGACCCGGAACCGGTCGGAGAGCACGAAGTAGACCGAGGCCACCTCCCCGACGTCCCGCCCGCTGCTCGCCGCGGTCTCCACCACGTCGAGCAGGCCGAAGCTGTACATCAGCCGGGTCGCCTGCTCGGCCAGGTCGCGCGGCAGCCCCCGCTCGGTGAGCGAGTCGATGTGCGCCGCGAGGGACTCCCGCTCGCTGCCGTAGAAGCGCTCCTCCAGGTCGGGCAGGAGCCGGGCCACCCCGTCGCGCAGCCGGGCGATCTCCGCCGGCACGTCGATCGGCGAGCGGCGGTTGGTCACCAGCCACCGCACCGCCCGGTCGAGCAGGCGCCGGGTGTCCAGGTAGACGCTGGTCTGCAACTCGGGGTCGACCTTGTTGTCCAGTGCCTCCACCGCGTCCCACAGCGCGCGCAGCCCGAACACCTCGCGGACCACCACGTACGCCCGGATCACGTCCGCCGCCGAGGCGGCGGTCTCCTCGACCACCCGGAAGACGAACGAGATGCCGCCCCGGTTGACCGCCTCGTTGACCAGCACCGTCGTCACGATGTCCCGGCGCAGCCGGTGCTGGCCCATCCGGTCGGCGAACCGCTCGCGCATCGGCGTCGGGAAGTAGTTGACCAGGACGTCGGTCGTCCACTCCTCGTCCGCGAGCCCTTCGGCCAGGATCTCCGTCTCAAGGACAATCTTGACGTACGCGAGCAGCACCGCGAACTCCGGCGCGGTCAGCCCGGACTCGGTCCGCACCGCCAGCTCGTCGTCCGGCGGCAGCGCCTCCAGGGACCGGTCCAGCGCCCCGGAACGCTCCAGGTCGGTGATCATCCGCCGGTGCACCGGCAGCAGCGAGGCGGCCTGCGCCTGCGCGTTGTTGATCGCCCGGGCCTGGTCGTAGTTGTCCCGCAGCACCAGCTCGGCGACCTCGTCGGTCATCGCCGCGAGCAGCTCGTCGCGCTCGGGCAGGGACAGCGCGCCGTCGCCGACCGCCGTGTTCAGCAGGATCTTGATGTTCACCTCGTGGTCGGAGCAGTCCACCCCGGCCGCGTTGTCGATGAAGTCCGTGTAGATCCGCCCGCCGGTCTGGGCGTACTCGATCCGGCCGAGCTGGGTCCAGCCCAGGTTGCCGCCCTCGCCGACCACCCGGCAGCGCACGCTTTTGCCGTCCACCCGGATCGCGTCGTTGGACTTGTCGCCCACCTCCGCGTTGGTCTGGCTGGAGGCCTTCACGTACGTGCCGATGCCGCCGTTCCAGAACAGGTCGACCGGCGCGGTCAGGATCGCCTTCATCAGCTCCTGCGGGGAGAGCTGCGTCACGTCGGCGTCCAGGCCCAGCCGCTCCCGGACCTGCGGCGAGATCGGCACCGACTTGGCGGTACGCGGGTGCACCCCGCCGCCGGCCGAGATCAGCGTCGGGTCGTAGTCCTGCCAGGACGAGCGGGGCAGCTCGAACAGCCGCTTCCGCTCGGCGTACGAGGTGGCGGCGTCCGGGTCCGGGTCGAGGAAGATGTGCCGGTGGTCGAACGCGGCCACCAGCCGGATGTGCTCCGACAGCAGCATCCCGTTGCCGAACACGTCGCCGGACATGTCGCCGACGCCGACCACGGTGAAGTCCTGGGTCTGGGTGTCGTGACCCATCTCGCGGAAGTGCCGCTTCACCGACTCCCAGGCGCCCCGGGCGGTGATGCCCATCTTCTTGTGGTCGTAGCCGGCGGAGCCGCCGGAGGCGAACGCGTCACCGAGCCAGAAGTTGTGCGCCGTGGAGATCTCGTTGGCGATGTCCGAGAACGTCGCCGTGCCCTTGTCCGCCGCGACCACCATGTACGGGTCGTCGCCGTCGTGCCGGACCACGTCCTCCGGCGGCACGATCTCGCCGCTGACGATGTTGTCCGTGACGTCCAGCAGCGCCGAGATGAACTCCTTGTAGCAGACGACCGCCTCGTCGCGGTCCCCCGGCTTCTGCTTGAGCACGAAGCCGCCCTTGGCCCCGACCGGCACGATCACGGCGTTCTTCACCATCTGCGCCTTGACCAGGCCGAGCACCTCGGTGCGGAAGTCCTCGCGGCGGTCGGACCAGCGCAGCCCGCCCCGGGCCACCGGCCCGAACCGCAGGTGCACGCCCTCGAAGCGCGGCGAGTACACGAAGATCTCGAACTTCGGCCGCGGCGCCGGCAGGTCCGGGATCGCCTGCGGGTCCAGCTTGAGCGCCACGTACGCCTTCGGCCGCCCGTCGCTGCGCTTCTGGTAGAAGCTGGTGCGCAGGGTGGCCTGGATCATCGTCAGGTAGGCGCGCAGGATCCGGTCCTGGTCGAGGCTGGCGACGTCGTCCAGCGCGGCCCGGATGTCGCCCACCAGCTCGGCGCTGCGCTGCTGCCGCTGCTCGTGGCCGTCCGCGCCGGGCGCGAACCGCACCTCGAAGAGCTCCACCAGCAGGGCGGCGATCCTCGGGTACGCGATGAAGGTCTGCTCCATGTACTCCTGGGAGAAGACCGTGCCGGCCTGGCGCAGGTACTTCGCGTAGGCGCGCAGCACCACCACCTGCCGCCAGGTGAGACCGGCGCGCAGCACCAGCTCGTTGAAGCCGTCCACCTCGGCCTCGCCCCGCCACGCCGCCGCGAAGGCGTTCTCGACGTGCGGGCGCACCTCGGCCAGCTCCTGGTGCCCCTCGGGCAGCCGCAGCCCGAAGTCGTAGAGGTAGACCCGACCGTCGATCCGGTCCACCTCGTGCGGGTGCTCGTCGACCACCTTGACGCCGAGCGAGTGCAGCACCGGCAGCACGGCGGAGAGCATCATCGGCTCGCCGTAGCGGTAGACCTTGAAGCGGACGTCCATCGCCTCGTCGACGTCCGGCCCCCGCCCGCCGGCCCGCGGCGCGAGCTGCTTGCGGAACAGGTGCATCTCCAGCTGGCCGGGCTCCTCCAGCAGCTCCAGCTTCGCCAGGTCCTTCATCGCCTCGTACGGCGTGTGGCCGTCCTTGTAGCCCTCCGGGAAGGCGTCGGCGTAGCGGGTGAACAGGTGCTTGGCCTGCTCGTCGCCGAGCTTGCGCTCCAGCACCAGCCGGTAGTCGTCGTCCCAGAGCCGGGTGGCGTCGGCCAGCTCCTCGGCGAGCAGGTCGGCGTCGATGTCGCCCGGGGTCCTGGTCGGATCCGTCCGGACGATGAAGTGCACGCGGGCGAGCATCGACTCGGTGACCCGGGTCGTGTAGTCGACCCCGACGCCGTTCAGCTCGCGCAGCAGGATGTCCTGCATCCGCAGCCGGTTCTGCGTGGTGAACCGGTCCCGGGGCAGGTAGATCAGGCAGGAGATGAACCGCCCGTACGCGTCCCGGCGCAGGAACACCCGCAGCTGCCGGCGACCGGCCATCCGCAGCACGCCGATCACCGCGTGGTAGAGGTCCTCGGTCTTGATCTGGAACAGCTCGTCGCGCGGGTACGTCTCCAGGATCTGGAGCAGGTCCTTGCCGGAGTGGCTGCGCTGGCTCAGGCCGGAGCGGTCCAGC
The DNA here is from genome assembly GCF_051386315.1 of Micromonospora sp. URMC 107. Classification (NCBI taxonomy): domain Bacteria; kingdom Bacillati; phylum Actinomycetota; class Actinomycetes; order Micromonosporales; family Micromonosporaceae; genus Micromonospora; species Micromonospora sp. URMC 107. Next base: position 5,986 of record NZ_JBPQTK010000027.1, on the reverse strand, counting down.
ACCTCGGCCACCTTGCGGCGGACCACCGGCAGCTCCTGCACGCTGGTCCGGTACGCGGCCGTCGAGAACAGGCCCAGGAAGCGCCGCTCGCCGATGACCTCGCCGGCCTCGTTGAAGATCTTGAAGCCGATGTAGTCGAGGTAGGCGGAGCGGTGCACCGTGGCCCGCGAGTTCGCCTTGGTGATGATCAGCAGGCGCTTCTCGGTGACCTTGTCGTGCGCCTCGGGCGTCATCGACGACAGCGGCCGGGCCTCCGGGGAGTCCTGGCGCAGGATGCCCAGCCCGGTGCCGAGCACCGCCTCCAGGGCCTGGCCGCTGCGACGCTCCCCGCCGTCGGCCGCCGCCTCGTCGGTGTCGACCAGCCGGTACTCCCGGTAGCCCAGGAACGTGAAGTGGTCGTGGGCGAGCCAGCGGAGCAGCTCCACCGAGTCCGTGATGTCCTTCTCCGGCACCGGCGGCCGGTTGTCCGACGTCCGCGCGGAGGCCAGCTCGTCGGCGAGGGCGAGGGCCCGTTGGCGCATCTTCGGCCAGTCCTCCACCGCCTCCCGCACGTCGGTGAGCACCCGCTGCAGCTCCCGGCGCAGCCTGTCCCGCTCGGCGGCGTCGCGCACCGGGTCGATCTCGATGTGCATCCAGCTCTCGACCAGGTCGCCGGCGAGGGCGTCGTCGGGCTCGACGTCGGCGGAGACCTCCACCAGCCGGCCCAGCGGCTCGCGGCGGACCACCACGAGCGGGTGGACCAGCAGGTGCACGTCCAGGTGGTGCGAGTTGAGCAGGGCGGTCACCGAGTCGACCAGGAACGGCATGTCGTCGGTGACGATCTCGATGACGGTGTGGTGCTGATCGGCGTCGGGCTCGTGGATGCGCAGCTTCAACTCGCCCGGTACCCGCTGCTCGGCGAGGTCGCGGTGCGCGCGGGCCGCCTCCAGCATCTCCTCGGCGGTGAAGCCGATCAGCTCCTCGTCCGGCGCGAACCGCCAGAAGCGGCTGACCAGGGTCGCCGCGTCGTGGTCGTCGCCGGCGAGCGCGACCGCCTGGGCGACCAGGCGCTCCACGTTGGGAACCGGCTCGTCGAGTTCGTTGTCCTCCACGTCGTCGGCCAGCGCGTCGGCGGGCAGGCCCAGGTCGTAGAGGGTGTCGATGCTCGAACCGGTCATCCCGGTCACTCCTGTGTCGAGCCGGCCGAAGCCGTCCCCGTCGGTCGCCGAATCGAAGCTGTCGTCCCGGCTGGTGTCAGCCTGCCGGAGGTCGGGTCCCGGTTTGATCGCCGGACGCCGGTCCATCGGTGCCACTCCCCTCGACCCACCGCGTTGTGGGTCACTCTGCCGCCCAGCCTAGGCCCTGCCGTTCCGCCCCTTGCGCGGCGGACCACAGTGCGGACGTCCGGTTCCGGACTTCGTCCTTTCACCCGTTGCGGATACGAGGTTGGCCGGTTCGGGAGTACCCCGCCTCCAGTCGTTCATCACCCGGCACCGGGCTCTCTTTCCACACGTCCCGGTGCGGGGGGACGGTGCGGACGGCGTCGTCGTACTAGCGTGCAGGGCAGTTCCGAGATCGGAGACCTGCTCCCATGCGCCTGTCCTACCCCCGTCGCCCCCGCCGCAACCGGCTCCGCCCGCCGCTGGCACTGCTCGCCGCGACGGCCCTCGCGGCCGGCGCCACCCTCACCGCGTGTTCGGGCGGTGACGGACCGGAGCGCACCGTCGACGCGTTCCTCGCCGGTTGGCGCTCGGGCGACCTCCAGGCCGTCGGCTTCGTCGACCCGACCGGCGCCAAGGTGGCGGCGGCCGACGTCGCCCGCGAGCTCAAGGAACTCTCCGGCGAACTGGCGGCCACGCCGCCCACGCTCACCCGCCGGGGCGAGGCGAAGGTGACCAAGGACGTCGCGACCGCGGTGGTCAAGGTCGACTGGGCCCTGCCGGGCCAGACCCGCTGGGCGTACGAGCGCCCGGTGCGGCTCAGCCGCGGCGGCGACGACTGGCGGTTGATCTGGGAGCCGCAGCTGGTGCAGGAGCAACTCACCCGGGGCGACCGGCTCGGGCTGCGCCGCGACGCCGCCACCCGGGCCGCGGTGCTCGACGGCGCCGGCCGGCCGATCGTGGCGCCCCGGCCGGTGGTGCGGGTCGGGCTCCAACCGAGCGAGGTCACCGACCTCCCGGCCCTGACCCGGAAGCTGGACGCGGCCTTCCGGGCGATCCGGCCGGCGATCACCCCGCCGGTGGACCTCTCCGGCCTGCGCAAGCGGCTCGCCGACGCGGATCCGGGGGCGTTCGTCGAGGTGGTGACCCTGCGGGAGGAGGCGTACCGGCAGATCAAGTCCCGCATCTACGACCTGCCGGGCACGAAGTTCCGCAGCGACAAGCTCGACCTGGCGCCCACCCGCGAGTTCGCCCGGGCGATACTCGGCTCCGTCGACACGGCCCAGGCCGACGACCTCGCCCGGCACCCCGACCGCTACGAGGCGGGCGACCTCGTCGGCCACGGTGGCCTCCAGGGCCGCCACGACGAGCGGCTGCGCGGCGCGCCGGGGCTGACCGTGATCACCGAGCGCCCCGGCCCGGACGGCACGCTGGTGCCCACCGGCACCGAGGTGTTCCGCAGCGAGCCGCGGCCCGGGCAGCCGCTGAGGACCACGCTCGACGTGGCCACCCAGAACGCGGCCGACTCCGCCCTGCGCGGCGAGAAGCGCCGGGCGGCGCTGGTGGCCGTACGGATCAGCGACGGCGCGGTGCTCGCCGCGGCCAACGGTCCGGGCGCGGCCGGGGAGAACCTGGCCTTCACCGCCCAGGTCCCGCCGGGCTCCACCTTCAAGATGGTCAGCGCGCTCGGCCTGCTCGACCGGGGCGCGGTCACGCCGGACGTGACGGTGGCCTGCCCGAAGACGTTCGTCGTGGACGGCCGGCCGTTCAAGAACTCCGACAACTTCGTGCTGGGGCCGGTGCCGTTCCGCACCGACTTCGCCAAGTCCTGCAACACCGCGTTCGCCGCGCTGGCGCCGAAGCTCGGCCCCGACGGGCTGGCCGCGACCGGCCGCTCCCTCGGGCTGGAGGGGCAGTGGGACGTCGGCCTCGACGCCTTCACGGGCAAGGTCTCGGCGAACGGCGGCGCGACCGAGCAGGCCGCCGCCGCCATCGGCCAGGGCACCACGGTGGTCAGCCCGCTGGCCATGGCGTCGGCCACCGCGGCGGTCGCGCGGGGTCGCTTCGAGCAGCCGAAGCTGGTGCTCGACCCGGCCCCGGCCCAGCCCGCCGCGCCCGGCCCGGAGCTCAAGCCGGAGTCGGTGGAGGCGGTACGGGCGATGATGCGGGAGGTGGTCACGGCCGGCACCGGCAGCGCGCTGCGCGACGTGCCGGGCGGCCCGGTGCACGGCAAGACGGGCACCGCCGAATACGACGACAACCCGGCGCACACGCACGCCTGGTTCGTCGGCTGGCAGGGCGACGTCGCGTTCGCGGTCTTCGTCGAGAAGGGCGGAGCCAGCACCGCCACCGCCGTCCCGGCCGCCGAACGCTTCCTCCGCGCCCTCTCCCGCTGACCAGACCAACGGAGCCCTGGCCGGCCGCCCTGCTCCACACCCGGCACCGGCTTCGCCCGACCCGTCGGCGGCGCCGTCCTGGCCGGTGGCGGCGGTCAGGCGATGCCGGCGGCGGACGGCGAGGTGCCGTCCTCGGGAGCGGGCAGCTGATCGTCCGGGTCGAGGCCCGCGAGCGGCGCCCGGCGCAGCAAACCCGGGCCGACGGAGGCGGGAGGGCCGACGGGCTCCGGCGCGGCCGGGTCGTCAGAGGCGGCGGCCACCGGAGTGGCCGGCCCGAGTGGCCGCAGCGGAGGTGGCGGAATGCCCTCGCCACGCTCCTCGGCACCGCCCGGATGCCGGTCACCGCCGCCCCGGAACCGGTCATCGCCGCCCGGGAGCCGGTCGTCGTCGCCGCCCCGTGGAACGGGGGCGGGCACGAGGGCGGGGGCGGAGGCCGACGCGGGCAGGAACGGAACCTCGGGACGGACGTTGCTCTGCCACGCCGAGGGGACGGCCGACGCGACGGACGCCGACGGACCGGCCGAGCGGACGGACGCCGAGCGGGCGGACGCCGACGGGCCGACCGAGCGGGCGGACGCAGACGGCCCCGGGAGCAGCCGGGGCGGCGTCGCCGTCGGCGCGGAGACCGGGCGCAGCCCGGCCACCACGGTGTTGACGATCTCGGCCGCGTACGCGCCGTCCGGGTCGTAGTCGGGGTCGAAGACGGTCAGCTCGACGCCGAGGCAGTGCGGGGTGTCGACCAGCCCGGCGAGCAGGATCTCCAGCTCGGCGAAGGCGATCCCGCCGGGGTCGGGCGCGTCGACGGCCGGCATCACGGCCGGGTCCAGCACGTCCACGTCGATGTGCACCCAGTAGCCGGCGCAGTCGGCGAGCTGGTCGTGCGCCCACTGCGCCGTACGCGCGGCGCCCTCGGCGCGCAGCGCCGGCACCGGCCGGGTGGTGATCCCGGCGGCCTGGAGGTCCAGGCGGTACTCGTCCTGCGCCCGGATGCCGAGCACCACCACGTCGATGTCCCGGAAGTACGGCCGGCGCCCCTCGATGGCGGCCAGGTCGGCCTGCCCACGCCCGGTGACCAGCGCGAGGTCCTCACCGGCCGCCGCACCCACGTAGGAGGCGTTGCCGGGGTGCCGGAAGTCGGAGTGGCCGTCGACGAAGACCAGCCCGATGCGCCCGCCGACCGCCTCGCCGAGCCGGTGCATGGCCAGCGCCGAGCCGAGCAGGATGGAGCAGTCCCCGCCCAGCACCAGCGGGAACTCGCTCCGGTCGATGATGGCGCCGATCCGCTCCGCGAGCGCCACCGAGTAGTCGGCGATCTCCCGCGCGTGGCAGACCCCGTCACCCGGCCGCCAGTCGCCGGGGTCGTAGCGGGGCGCGGTGAGGCAGCCGGCGTCCCGGGCCCGCAGCCGGGCGAGCAGGCCCTGGTCGCGCAGCGCGCCGGGGGCCTTCCCGCAGCCCGGGACCGAGGTGGACGTGGGTGGGCGCAGGCCGAGGTTGCTGGGCGCGTCGAGGACGGCGATCCGGCGCATCATGGGCTCCCGTCCTCGAGGTGTCGGGCGGGCCGGCCGGAACGCCGGCCCGCGCTGGCGTGCTACGTGCTCACAAACAGGGCGTGGTGCTCAGAACAGGGCGCTGGCGAGGGCCCGGCGCGCCGAGGCGACCGCGGGGTCCTCCGGCCCGGCGACCGTGAAGAGGCTGACCAGGTGCTGGCGTACCTTCTCCCGCTCCTCACCGGCGGTGCGGCGGACCAGGCCCACCAGGCGGGCGTACGCCGCCTCGGCCTGACCGCTGAGCACCTCGATGTCCGCGGCCAGGAGCTGGGCCTCGACGTCGTCGGGGTTCGCCTGGGCGGCGGCGATCGCCGCGCCCGGGTCGGCCCCGGCCACCCGGCGGGCGAGCCCGACCTGGGCGAGGCCCGCCTCCGCCGCGGCGTCCGCGGGCGACTCGGCGAGGATCTTGCGGTACGCCCGCTCGGCCGCGTCGAGGTCGCCGCTCATCAGGGCGTCGTCGGCCTCGTCGAGGCGCGGGTCCTCCGGCTCGGCGACGCTCACGCCACCGGCCTTGAGCACCGCCTGGATCCACTGCCGCAGCTGCGCCTCGGGCACCACGCCGGAGAAGGCGTCGATCGGCTGGCCGCCGACCACCGCGTAGACCATCGGGATGCCCTGCACCCGGAACATCTGGGCGATCCGCGGGTTGGCGTCCACATCGACCTTGGCGAGCACCCAGGCGCCGCCGCCCTCCGCGGCCAGCCGCTCCAGCACGGGGCTCAGCTGCTTGCACGGCTCGCACCACTCGGCCCAGAAGTCCACGATCACCGGTGTGGTGAGCGAGCGTTCGAGAACCTCGGACTGGAATGTCGCCTCGCTCACGTCGATGACCGCGACGCCGCCACCCGCGGCGCCGGGGTGTCGTCGTATTCGGCGGTGCCCGTCTTGCCGTGCACCGGGCCGC
>NZ_JBPQTK010000026.1:0-59622 GCF_051386315.1 Micromonospora sp. URMC 107 | reverse complement strand
CGGGGCGGGCACGCGGAAGCGGGGGGCACCGGTGGTGACGCCCGCTGGTGGGTAGGTGCCGCGCCCGGTCACCGCAGCCAGGGGAAGCGGCGCACGATCGGGAGCCTGGCCCACGTCGCGCCCAGGCCGAGGGTCGCGCCGGCGTTGACCAGTGCGAGCCCGACCAGCAGTGCCGCGTTGAGCAGGTGGTCGTCCATGAAGGGGTTGTTCTCGGGAGGCAGGACGACCGTCCACATCATCACGTAGAGCACCGCGCCGGCGACGGCGGCCAGGCGCATCCCGATGCCGAGCAGCAGCGCGACGCCGATCGCGGCCAGGCCGACCATGAAGAGCACGTCGGCCCAGGCGGCCCCGGCGATGCCGTGGTAGAAGTCCGCGAACGGACCCGCCGCGCCGAAGGTCAGGAAGCCCTTGGTCGGGCTGCCGCCGTTGATCCAGGCGTTCTTCGCCTCGGTGGCGAACCCCAGACCGAAGACCTTGTCCAGGAACGCCCAGAGGAAGGTCCACCCGAGGGCGATCCGGATGCCGGCGAAGACGTACCGGGCTGCCCGCTCCCTGGTGGTCTCGCCGACGTGCCGGGTCTCCGCGACCGGAGCGTCGGTCCTGGTGGTGGTGCGCTCGATCGTCGCGGCCATTCTCTCCACGTCCCTTCGTGTGCCTCGCACCGCGCTTTCCCGGTGGCATCTCCATTGGACGCCCACCGGCGGCCGGCGGGCAGGGCCGACCGGGCCCTACCGGACCGGGACCTTGGACCCCTCCTGGCCCGGTCCGGCGGCCCTGACCCGGCGGGCCGCCGCGGCCGTAGCGTCGCGGGTGGGAACGACAGGGAGGTCGTGATGAGGACATGGCAGGTGGGCGACGTGATGACCCGGGAGGTCGCGACGGTGGGGGAGGAGACCCCCTACCGGGAGATCGTCGACGCGTTGGTCCGGCGGGGCATCAGCGGGGTGCCCGTGGTGGACGGCTTCCGTCGGGTCCTCGGCGTGGTGTCCGAGTCGGATCTGCTGCACAAGGTCGAGCGGGCCGGCCGTCCGGACGAGCGGCGGGTCTTCGAGGGGCGGCGGCGCCGCGCCGCCCGGGAGAAGGCCGACGCCCTGCTGGCGCGTGACCTGATGACCGCCCCGCCGGTGACCACCTGGCCGGAGGCGACGATCTCCGCCGCCGCCCGACAGATGGACCAGGAGTCGGTCAAGCGGCTGCCGGTGCTCGACGACCTGGGCCGGCTCGTCGGCATCGTCACGCGCGGCGACCTGCTGCGGGTGCACCTGCGCAGCGACGCCGAGATCCGCGAGGACGTGGTGCAGGAGGTGCTGCGCCGGGTGCTCGCGGTACGGGACGGGCTGGTCACGGTCCGAGTGCGCGACGGCGAGGTGACGCTCGACGGCCGGTTGGACCGGCGCAGCGCCGTCGAGCTGGCGGGCCGGCTGGCCGGGCAGGTCAGCGGCGTGGTCCGGGTGATCAGCACCCTCGCCTACGACGCCGACGACACCGCGCTCGTCGACCTGGACGCGGCCCGGAGCACCCCGGTGGCCTGACGCCCGTACGGCCGTCCGCCCGACATCCGTGCGCGCCGGCCGGCCGGCGGCACCGACTTGGCCGGTCGGCCGTCGGCCGGTGGGCGGCTCGCCTAGGCTCGGGATCGGACGCGCTGCGGGCCCGCCGCCGGGTCGCCGGAGGGGCCCGCGCCGCAGGCCGCCGGGCGCACCCGCGCCGGCCGTGCCGCGCGTCGGGAGCGCAGCCGCCGTCGGGGGATGCGGAGGACGCCGGGTGGACGAGGCGACGTTCGCGGCACCCCTCTGGGCCTGGGCGGCGGTGGGCGCGGTCATCGCCGTCATGCTCGCGGTGGACATGCTCTCCCACCGCGACAACCACGTGATCGAACTGCGCGAGGCGCTGCTGTGGAGCGGCATCTGGATCGCGGCGGGGCTCACCTTCGGCCTGGTGATCTGGCTCTGGCGGGGCGGCGAGCCGGCCGTGGCGTACTTCTCCGGCTACCTGCTGGAGAAGGCGCTCTCCGTCGACAACGTCTTCGTCTTCGCGCTGCTGTTCGGGTACTTCCGGGTGCCCGCCGCGTACCAGCACAAGGTGCTCTTCTGGGGGGTCGTCGGCGCGCTCACCTTCCGGCTGGCCTTCATCTTCGCCGGCGCGGAGCTGCTGGAGCGGCTGGCCTGGGCCGGCGTCGTGCTCGGCGCCTTCCTGATCTGGACGGGGTGGCGACTCGCGGTACGCGGCGAGCCGGACGTCGACCCCGACCGCAACGTCGCGGTCCGGGCGTTCCGGCGGCTGGTGCCCACGGAGCCCGGCTACCACGGCGGCCGGTTCACCGTCCGGGTCGGCGGCCGGCGCCGGGCCACGCTACTGCTGGTGGCGCTGGTCGCCATCGAGGCCACCGACGTGGTCTTCGCGATCGACTCGGTGGCGGCCATCCTGGCCATCACCACCGACACGTTCCTCGTCTGGACGGCGACCGCGTTCGCCGTGCTCGGCCTGCGCAGCCTGTACTTCTGCCTGGCCGGGCTGCTGCGGCACTTCGGCTACCTGCGGTACGGGCTGGCCGTGCTGCTGGCCTTCGCCGGGGCGAAGCTGATCCTGGCCGAGACGCCGGTCGGGAAGCTGCCGGTCTGGTTGACCCTCGCGGTGGTGGTGCTGACGCTGTCGATCGCGATCGGGTGGAGCGTGTTCGACGCCCGTCGGGAGCGGCGCCGGCGCGCGGGCGGCTGACCGCGCGTCCACCGGTCGCGGCCGGGCCCCGGCGCTCAGCCCGCCCGAACCACCGGGTCGGCGAGCTGGGCGGAGAGCACGGCGGGTGCTTCGGCGAGCGACGGGCCGTACCAGGTCAGGTGCCTGCCGGAGAGCAGCGCGCAGGGGGTGCCGGGGAACGCCTCCGGCCCGTCGTCGGCGGTGAAGCGGTACGGCTCGTCGGGCAGCACGACCAGCTCCGGCGCGCGGGCGCGCAGCTCGTCGAGGGTCGGCCGGGGATAGCGCTCGACGTCGTCGGCGTACACGTTGGTCACGCCGAGCCGGCGCAGCACGTCGCCGGCGAAGGTGTCGGCGCCGAGCACCACCCACGGCCGTCGCCAGACCGGCACCACCGCCCGGCGGGACGGCCGGGCCGTGGGCAGCCCGGACCACGCCCGGCGGGCCGCGGCGAGCCAGTCGGGTTCGGCCGGGGCGCCCAGGTCGCGGAGCAGGTGCGCCAGCTCGGTCAGCGCCTCGTCGACGGTACGCGGGTAGGTCACCCGCACCGGCACGCCGGCGGCGGCCAGCGCCTCGGCGTCCTCCCGGCGGTTCTCCTCGACGTTGAGCAGGACCAGGTCGGGCCGCAGCGCGAGCACCCGGTCCAGGTCGGGGTACTTGCTTCCGCCGACCCGCGCGACGTCGAGCCCGGCGGGGTGGGTGCACCAGTCCGTGGCGCCGACCAGCAGACCCGGCTGGGTCAGGGCGACGGCCTCGGTCAGCGACGGCACCAGCGACACGACCCGCACCCCGCGCACCTCCCCGGTTCCGTGCGCCGACCGCCGGCGCACGGGTCGATCATGCCCCGACCCGTGGCGCGGGTCGCGGCCCGGGCGACCCTTGCGACGTCTCTACAACGTTGTAATACTCGGCTGGTCCCGTCAGGAGGTTCGATGAGGTCCCACTCCACCGCGCCCGCGCCCGCGCCCGCGCCGCGCGCCGACCAGCCCGCCGCCCCCGTCGAGGAGGAGGTCCCCCTGGAGGCGCTCGGCGACCTCTACCGTGACGGCATCACCGCGTGCCGGGGCGCCTTCGCCGTGGACTGGGTGGAGCGCGTCGGCGAGGACGTCGACGCCGCGTTCCGGGAGGCCCGCTCCCGCCCCGACGGCGCGGTCGGCCGCGGCCCGCAACGGTGGTACGTGGAGATCCACCCCGAGCAGTTGCGCGGGTTCGTCGACCTGGTGACCCACCCCTGGGTGGCCTCGGTGTGCCGGGCCGTGCTCGGTCCCGACTACCAGATCGTCGAGCTCGGATTCGACATCCCGTTCCCCGGCGCGGTCATGCAGCCGTGGCACCGGGACTTCCCGATGCCGGAGGACACCCGCCGGCAGCGGCGGCTGACCTCGCTGGCCTTCAACCTGACCACCGTGGACACGGTGGAGGAGATGGGCCCGTTCGAGATCGCCCCGGGCACCCAGTGGGACGACGGGCGGGACTTCGACCACCAGATGTTCCCGCCCAGGGAGCGCTACCCCCGCTACGAACAACGGGCGGTCCGCAAGTACCCGCAGCGCGGCGACATCTCCGCCCGCTCCGCGCTGACCATCCACCGCGGCACGCCGAACGTCTCCGCCCTGTCCCGACCGGTGCTGGTGCTCGGTGTCGACGCGCCGGGAGCGGGCAACGCCGACCACCACGACATGGCGGTCACCCGGGGGTACTGGGAGAGCCTGCCCGAGCAGGTGCGCGCGCACCTGTCCTGCCCGGTGGTCGACGCCCTGACGCCGATCCGGCAGAAGCACACCATCGAGGGCCTGGTGATGGGCGCGGAGTAGCCCGGCGCGGGCCCGTGGGCGGCTAGTCGGTGGTGGGGCGCAGCCAGCGCTGCCGGGTCAGCGCATACTCCACCTCGCCGTGCTCCGCGCCGTCGATCATGTCCGGCCAGTCTCCGACGTACGTCCGCACGAGCCGCAGCCCGGCCTTCGCCATGACCCGACGCGAGGCGGCGTTGACGGTCATCGTGTTCGCGGTGACCCGCTGCACGCCGAGCTCGGTGAAGCCCTTGTCGATCAACGCCCGGCAGCCCTCGGTGGCGAGACCGACCCCCCAGGCGGCCCGGCGCAGCCGGTAGCCCAGCTCCACCTCCCGGGCGTCGCCGTCACGGGTCGGGCGGAACTCGAACCAGCCCAGGAAGTCGTCCGACTCCCGGCCCAGCGCCGCCCACCACCCCAGCCCGGGCGGACGCCGGTAGTGGGCGAGGATCCGGGGCAGGACACGCTCCCGGACGACCTCGGGCGGAGTGGGGCGCCCGCCGGTGAGGTACCGCATCACCTCGGGGTCGCCGTCCAGCTCGACGAGCAGGTCGGCGTCGTCGGGGGTGAACTCGCGCAGCACCAGCCGCGGGGTGCTCAGGAAGACGCTCACCCGCCCATCCCACCGGCGCGGGCGGGGGGCCTCAAACGAATTCCTCCGGTACGGCCCGAGGGGCACCGCCACCGAGCCGGTCATGATCGACGGCCTAGACTCGCCCCGGCCGACGAGTCGGCCTCCGATCGGCGGCGGGACGGACGGGTCAGGCGGATGACGAGCACCGGTGGTGGGGACGGCTCCTGGCTGCGGGCGGTTGCCGGCGACGGCGGGCGCGGCCCGCTGCTCGCCCGGGGCGGCCAGCTCGTGCACGGCCCCCGCCGGCTCGGCGAGTTGGTGCACGGGCGTCCGCCGGGCGTCACCGGCAGCCAGTGGAGCACGGCCCTGCGGGAGGGCTACGACCTCGTCGTCTGTGCCGCCGACACGGCCCGGCCGGTGTTCGCCGTCGAGATCGGTCCCGTCGCGCCCCCCGGCTCCGCCGGGCAGCGGGTCGAGCGGCTGAAGAACGCGGTCGCCGAGGCGGTCGGTCTGGCGGTGCTGCGGATCGGGTCGCCGACGCTGCGCGCCGATGCCCACGGGTGCCGGATCGTGGCGTACGTGATCGACGCGCGGGGGTACGCGGCCCTCGGCGCGGGGGAGCCCGACGACGCCGGCGTGCCCCCGGTCGGCTTCCGCGACATTCTCGGCCGGCTGCCCGACGGGCGCACCGGTCACGTCAACGACCTCGGTGCCCTGGCCCGGGCCGCCGCCGTCGAGGCGTACGTGGCGCGGCGGCTGGTCGACCCGATCGTGCGCGGGTTGCACGTGCGCTGGGCCGGCGGGCCGGCCGAGGGGTGGAGCTGGGTGCAGGTGCGTCCCGGCGCCTGCCTCGTGGAGCGGGTGACGGTGCACGAGCGGCGCGTCTCCGCGGGGGTGAATCCGGGGCGGCTGGCCGAGGACCTGGCGGCGGTGGCCGTCGGCGAGCGGATGCGCGCGCTGGACGCGGCCGAGCCGGTGCTGACGCCCCGGGACGAGTTGCTGGCCGAGATCCGGCGGCTGGAGTCCCGGCAGGACGAGATGACGGACGGCTTCGCGTTCGCCCACCTCTGCGCGGACTGACCAGCCCCGCCTCGGCACCCGACCGCCCGCAGCGCCCGCGTGCCCGACGCGCCCCGCCGGCCCGACCGACACCAGGTGGACGCCGAGGTGGATGGCGACGAAACCGCCCAGCCGGTTGATCAGCGTGGCCGTCCAGAGGCACCACAAGGTGCGGGGCAAGCCGCCGGCCGTCTGGCGCCACCGGTGCGTCGTCCGCCATCCCCGAGATCGGTACCGGTAATGCCCGACAAAGCTGTCGCTCATTACGCTCGGGAAGTGCGACGAACCCGGTCGCGGCGGTCTGATCGTGGCGACGATCACGCCCGCGGGGCGAGGGCGGCCGGTTGTCGACCGGCGGTCTTGCGAGGCGCCGATGGCCGAAGCGGCGAATGGGTCGGGCCGAGAATGTGCCCGCGACCGGGTGCCGGTCGTGCGAATGGACGGTCATGGGAAAAGACCGGCGGGGCCGCGCTGATTCCTCAGCGTGACCCCGCACGAGCCCGAGCGTGAGCCCGGTGCCGGTCAGCGGTTCTTGTACGCCTCGACGACCTCGACCGGGATGCGGCCACGCTCGGAAATCTTGTAGCCGTTCTTGGTGGCCCATTCCCGGATGGCCCGGTTCTGCTCCCGGTCCATTCCCGAACCGCCCGGCGTGCCCGCCCGGCGGGGCGCCCGCCCGGTGTCGACGGATCCGCGACCGATCCGCCGGCCAGCGTTGATGTACGGGTCGAGGGCCTTACGCAGCACGCCCGCGTTCTCGTCGGAGACGTCGATGGTGTAGGCCACCCCGTCCAGACTGAACTCGACGGTCCGGTCGGCCTTTCCGCCGTCGAGGTCGTCGGTCAAGACCGTGATTACTTTTCTCGCCATCGTCAATTACTCCCTGTGTGGGGCGGGGTGTGGTCAAAGTTTGACGTATCCCACGGCGAATCCGCAACAATGCGCGTCGTCCTCATTTCGACAGGTCGCGTTATCGCGGGAAAACGGCTCGGCGCAAAGCCCGGGTTCAGTCACCGAGCAGACCGGCGTGGCCGGCGAGCGCCGCCGCCTCGGCCCGGGTGGAGACCCGCAACTTCCGCAGCAGCGCGGCCGTCATCCGCTTCACGGTGCGTTCCGAGACGTGCATCCGTTCGGCGATCTCGAGGGTGCTGCGGCCCGCCGCGATGGCCCGCAGCATGGCCCGTTCCTCGTCGTCGAGGTCGACCGGGGCCGCCCGGCCGGGACGCAGCAGCGCGCGCAGCAGGTGCCCCGGCAGCACCGCCCAGCCGTCGAGGACGGCCAGCAGCGGGGGCAGCAGCTCCTCCGGCTCGGCGGTCTTCGGCAGGTACCCCTCGGCGCCGGCGCGCAGCGCCTCCAGGGCGGGAGCCGGGTCCTCCGCGCCCGACATCGCCACCACCCGCACCCGGGGCGTGGTGCGCCGGATCGCCGCCACCGCCCGGATCCCGCCCGGCGGCGGCATGTGCAGGTCGACCAGCGCCAGGTCGGGCAGGCAGCGGCTGACCAACGAGGCGGCGGCCGACGCGTCGCCGGTGGAGCCCACCACCTCCGCCCGCCCGTCGGTCGTGGCCGGCAGCAGCAGTTCCAGCCCGCGGACGAACAGCGGGTGGTCGTCCACGACGGCCAGCCGGACGACGGGGGGAGCGGGCATGTCTGGTCCGTTCCCGAGCGGGTACCGATCATGCGGCCGTGGGCCGAACGAGGGAGGTCGGGCGGATGCGCGGACGGCACGGGGGGCGGGGACCGCTGCGGGTGCTCCGGTGGGCGGGGCCCGAACCCGGTCCGGCCGACCCGGCGGCCCTGGACACCGACCCGGAACTGCTGCTGCGCGTGCTCTGCCACGAGTTCCGCACCCCGGTCAGTGCCCTCACCTCGCTCACCCGGGCGCTCGCCGACGACCGGCTCCCGCTCACCGGCGACGACCGGCGTGCCATCACCGCGCTGGCCCACGAGCAGGCCGTACACCTGCAGGGCCTGCTGCGCGACGCGGCCGCCGGCACCGGGGCCCTCGCGCCGGCGGCGGACCCGGCGGCGCCGCTGGCGGAGGTCCTGCGCGGCGCGGCGGCCCTGGTGCCCCCGCACCGGCGGCTGACCGGGGTGACCCGGCGGGCCGGGGCGTGCCCGGTGCCGCGGCGCCGGACCCGGCAGGTGGTGACCAACCTGGTGGAGAACGCGCTGCGGCACGGTCCGGCCGAGGGCCGGATCGGCATCCACGCCGCGCTCGGCCGCTCCGGTCTGCGCATCGTCGTCACCGACGAGGGGCGGATCGACCCCACCCTCGTCGAGGCGCTCTGCCGGCCCGCTCCCGCCGCCGGGCCCTCCGGGCTCGGGCTGTGGATCGTCCGGCGGCTGCTCGCCGCCGACGGGGGACGCCTGCGCCTGCACCGGCTTCGACCGCGCGGGGTGGCCATCGAGGTGGTGCTGCCCGCGTCCCCGGCGACAGGTTGACCCCGCCGGGCCGCCGGTTGGCCCGATGGGGCCGCCCGTCGCGGGAACCGCCTCGGTGACAGCCCGACCGGCACCGAGGAGGACACGTGTTCAGCCACATCAAGGACCTGCAGTTCGAGGCCAAGCCGGACGGCCCGGACGCCGCGTTCGCCCGCCGGCTCCAGGAGATCCTGGGCGGCAAGTGGGGCGAGATGACCGTCGCCAACCAGTACCTCTACCAGGGCTGGAACTGCCGCCTGCCAGGCAAGTACAAGGACCTGTTCCTCGACGTCGGCACCGAGGAGATGGGCCACGTCGAGATGATCGCCACGATGATCACCCGGCTGCTGGAGAACGCGCCGCTGTCGTTGCAGGAGGCCGCCGCCGACAACCCGATGGTGGGGGCGATCTACGGCGGGTCCAACCCGGCGCACTTCATCCACGGCGGCGGCGGCGCCCTGCCGGCCGACAGCAACGGCGTGCCCTGGAACGGCGCCTTCATCACCGCCAGCGGCAACCTGATGGCCGACTTCCAGCTCAACGTCACCGCCGAGGCGCAGGGCCGGCTCCAGGTGGCCCGGCTGTTCAACATGACCGACGACCCCGGGGTCAAGAACATGCTGCGCTTCCTGCTGGCCCGCGACACCATGCACCAGAACATGTGGATGGCGGCCATCGAGCAGCTCAAGGAGGACGGCCTGGAGGAGATGCCGGTGCCGGACGCGTTCCCCGACTCCAAGGAGTTCACCGAGAAGTTCAGCTACACGTACCTGGACTTCTCGCCGGGCACCGACGCGTCGGAGGGACGCTGGGCGTCCGGGCCGGCACCCGACGGCAAGGGCGAGTTCCGCTACGACCACAGCCCGCGCGCGCACGCGCCCGAGCCGGTCCTGCCGCCCGGCGACCCGCGGCTCTACGGCACGAACCCGGGCCTCGCCAAGGGCGCCGTCAACAAGGTCAAGAGCAAGCTCACCTGACGTCGTCGCGCCGGGCCGTCCGCGAGCGGCGGGCGGCCCCGGCGGCCCCGTACCCGCAGGAGGTGTGCCGTGACCGAACTCGTGCTCCGCCCGCTCGCGGACGCGTTCATGCAGGTGGGTGTCTACGTCGCCGTCATGGTGGCCCTCTTCGGCTGGCTGCGCTGGCGCTACGGCGACCGGGTCACCGACGGGCTCACCAGCCGGCCCCGGCTCGGTCCGCTGGTCGGCGCCCTGCTCGGCGTCAGCCCCGGCTGCGGCGGGGCGATCATCCTGATGCCGCTGTACGCCCGGGGGAAGGTCTCCTTCGGCACCGTGGTCGCCGCCCTGGCGGCCACCATGGGGGACTCGTCGTGGGTGGTGCTGGCCTGGAACCCGGTGTTCGCCCTCCAGATCCACGCGCTGCTCTTCGCGGTCGGCCTGGTGACCGGGTACGTCGTCGACGCGCTCGGCATCGACCCGGCCCGCGCGGCCGACCGCCGGGTCGCCGCCGCGCCCGCGCCGGTCGGCCTGGCCGCCGCGGGCGGGCCGGACCTGGCCGGGTCGCGGCGGCTGCCCGGCGGGCTGCTGCCCCGCGTGCCGGCGTCCACGGCGTTCTGGGGGCTGACCACGCCGGCGTTCGCGGTGTCGGTGCCGGTGGTCTTCCAACTGGTCGACCCGGGCGCGCTGACGCGGTCCCTCGGGGGCGTCGACCCGTACCTGGCGCTAGGGGTGCTCGGCTCGCTGACCGCGGCGCTGATCTTCGCCGCCGGGCGGGGGCGGCTGGCCGACGACAGCCTGGAGACGGCGCAGCCCCGGTCGCTGCGGGAGACGCTGCGGCACAGTGCGCACGAGGCGTCCTTCGTCACCGTCTGGGTCGCCGTGGCGTACCTGGGCTGGCAGGTGGTGACCACGACGACCGGCTTCGACGGCTCGCAGCTCGCCCTCACCGGGCTCGTCGGCGTGCTGGTCGGCGCGGGCATCGGCCTCATCCCCGGCTGCGCGGTGCAGATCGTCTTCACCGGCCTGTACGTCAGCGGCGGCCTGCCGCTGCCCACGCTGGTCGCCAACGCGATCAGCCAGGACGGCGACGCGCTGATCCCGCTCGCCGCGCTGCGCCGGCATTCGGCGGCGCTCGCCACCGTCGTCACCACCGTCCCGGCGGCGGCCGTCGGCGCCGCCCTGCTCGTCCTGCTCTGATCCCGTACGGAGGGAGAAACCCCGATGCCCGTCGCGATCCCGATCGCCCGCGCCCGGCGCAAGCTCGTCGTCTTCGCCGTGCTGACCGGCGTGGCCGCGCTGGCCGGCCTGCCGGGCTGGACCGTCGCCGCGCTGGCGCTGACCTGCCTGGCGATCCCGCTCGCCGTGGCGGCGGCCGGGGGCGCCGGACTGGCCCGTGAGCTGCTGCGCCCGACGCGCGGCGCGGCGGCACCGAGTGGCCTGGGTCACAACCCGGAACAAGGGGAACGCTTTGTTACTTGAGTTGGACACGCTCAACTCAACGCGATAGCAGGTGTTCGATGGCAACTCTCCCGGTACTTCCCCTGACCGACGCCGTGCTCCTGCCCGGCATGGTGATCCCGGTGACCCTCGACCCGACCACCCAGGCCGCCGTCGACGCGGCCCGCGCCACCGGCGAGGGCAAGCTGCTCGCCGTGCCCCGCCTCGACGGCGAGTACGGCCCCGTCGGCGCGGTCGCCACCATCGAGAAGGTCGGCCGGCTGCCCAGCGGCGAACCGGCCGCCGTGGTGCGCGGCCTGTCCCGCGCCCGGATCGGCTCGGGCGTGCCCGGGCCCGGCGCGGCGCTCTGGGTCGAGGCGACCGAACTCGACGAACCCGCTCCCGCCGGCCGCGCCCGCGAGCTCGCCCGCGAGTACCGCGCCCTCATGACGTCCGTGCTCCAGCAGCGCGGGGCCTGGCAGGTCATCGACGCGATCGAGCGGATGACCGACCTCTCCGAGCTTGCCGACTCGGCCGGCTACGTGTCCTGGCTCAGCCTGGCCCAGAAGACCGAGCTGCTCGCCGCCGGAGACGTCACCGCCCGGCTGGAACTGCTCGTCGGCTGGGTGAAGGACCACCTGGCCGAGCAGGAGATCGCCGAGCAGATCAGCACCGACGTCCGCGAGGGACTGGAGAAGTCCCAGCGGGAGTTCCTGCTCCGTCAGCAGCTCTCCGCGATCCGCAAGGAACTCGGCGAGGACGAGCCGGACGGCTCCGCCGACTACCGGGCCCGCGTCGAGGCCGCCGACCTGCCCGACAAGGTCCGCGAGGCGGCCCTGCGCGAGGTCGGCAAGCTGGAGCGGGCCAGCGACGCCTCCCCGGAGGCGGGCTGGATCCGGACCTGGCTCGACACGGTGCTGGAGATGCCGTGGGGCACCCGTACCGAGGACAACACGGACCTGGCCGCGGCCCGCGCCGTGCTCGACGCCGATCACGCCGGCCTGGCCGACGTGAAGGACCGCATCCTGGAGTACCTCGCCGTGCGCAACCGGCGGGCCGAGCGCAACCTCGGCGTCGTCGGCGGCCGGGGCTCCGGCGCGGTGCTCGCCCTCGCCGGCCCGCCCGGCGTCGGCAAGACCAGCCTCGGCGAGTCGATCGCCCACGCGCTCGGCCGCAACTTCGTGCGGGTCTCCCTCGGCGGCGTGCGCGACGAGGCCGAGATCCGCGGCCACCGGCGCACCTACGTCGGCGCGCTGCCCGGCCGGATCGTGCGCGCCCTGCGCGAGGCCGGCTCGATGAACCCGGTCGTGCTCCTCGACGAGGTCGACAAGCTCGCCGTCGGCTACTCCGGCGACCCGGCCGCCGCCCTGCTCGAGGTGCTCGACCCGGCGCAGAACCACACCTTCCGCGACCACTACCTCGAGGTCGACCTCGACCTGTCCGACGTGCTCTTCCTGGCCACCGCCAACGTGGTGGAGGCCGTCCCCGGCCCGCTGCTGGACCGGATGGAGCTGGTCACCCTCGACGGGTACACGGAGGAGGAGAAGGTCGCCATCGCCCGGGACCACCTGCTGCCCCGGCAGCGGGAGCGGGCCGGGCTCACCGCCGAGGAGGTCGCCGTCGCCGACGACGCCCTAGCCCGGATCGCGGGCGAGTACACCCGGGAGGCCGGCGTACGGCAGCTCGAACGCTCCCTGGCGAAGATCCTCCGCAAGGTCGCGGTGGCCCTGGCGACCGACCCGGCACCGGTCCGCGTCGACACCGGCAACCTCGCCACCTACCTCGGGCGGCCGAAGTTCACCCCGGAGTCGGCGGAACGCACGGCCGTGCCCGGCGTCGCCACCGGCCTGGCGGTCACCGGAGCCGGGGGAGACGTGCTCTTCATCGAGGCCACCAGCATGGAGGGCGAACCGGGGCTGACGCTGACCGGCCAGCTCGGCGACGTCATGAAGGAGTCGGCGCACATCGCCCTGTCGTACCTGCGCTCCAACGGACGCCGGCTCGGGCTGGACCCGAACGCCCTCGCCGGGCGGCGGATCCACCTGCACGTGCCGGCGGGCGCGGTGCCCAAGGACGGCCCCAGCGCGGGCATCACCATGGTGACCGCCCTGGCGTCGCTGGCCAGCGGCCGGCCGGTGCGGCCCGAGTTCGGGATGACCGGCGAGGTGACCCTCTCCGGCCGGGTACTGCCCATCGGCGGGGTCAAGCAGAAGCTGCTCGCCGCCCACCGGGCGGGCCTGACCGAGGTGATCATCCCGGCCCGCAACGAGCCGGACCTGGACGACCTGCCCGCCGAGGTCCGGGAGGCGCTGACCGTGCACACCCTGGCCGACGTCGCCGACGTGCTCGCCCTGGCGCTGCGCCCGGCCGACGCCGACACCCGCCCCGATCCGGCGCTGGCCGCCGCCTGAGGCGTGCGGAAGGGCCCCCTGTCGACGCCTCGCGCGCGGCACGGGGGCCCTTCCCGCGCGTGCGGAAGGGCCCCGTGCCCGCACCGTCCTAGCGGCGGTCGCGCCGGTCGAAGTCGCGGTCGCGGCGCTCGCGCCGGTCGGCCCCGTCGAAGCGGTGCTCGCCGCCGCCGTCGCCGTCACGGTCCCGGCGTACGGTCGCCTTGCGGCCCTTGATGGTGCTGCCCCGCAACCCGGCGATCACCTCGTCGGCGACACTCTGGGGCACCTCCACCAGCGAGAACCGGTCGGCGATCTCGATCGAGCCGATGTCCCGGCCGCTGACCCCGGTCTCACCGGTGATCGCGCCCACCAGGTCCTGCGGCCGGACCCCGGCGCGCCGGCCCAGCCCGATGAAGACCTGGGTGGTGCCACCGGTGCGGGGCCGGGCGCCGCCCCGGCGCTCGCCCCGGCCGCCGGTCTCGGGCCGCCCCTCGCGCGGGCCCCGGACGGGGACCTGGGGGATCTCCTCCTCGTCGTCCGAGCCGGGCGACGTCGCCTCGTGCGCCAGCTTGACCGCCGCGAGGGCCACCTCCACCAGGTCGAACTCGTCGGTCAACGACTCGACGATCGCCCGGTACGGGTCGAGGTCGTCCTCCAGCAGGCTCTCCCGCAGGGCGCCCTGGGTCAGCTCCAACCGCCGGGTGCGCATGTCCGCCACCGTCGGGATCTTGTCGATGGCGATCCGCTGGCCGGTGACCCGCTCGATGGTCTTGAGCATCCGGTGCTCGCGCGGCTCGGCGAGGGTGATCGCCACGCCCTCCCGCCCGGCCCGACCGACCCGGCCGATGCGGTGCACGTACGACTCGGGGGCCGACGGGACGTCGTAGTTGACCACGTGGGTGAGCTGCTCGACGTCCAGGCCGCGGGCGGCCACGTCGGTGGCCACCAGCAGGTCCGCGGTGCCCGTGCGCAGCCGGCCCATCACCCGGTCGCGCTGCTCCTGGCTCATCCCGCCGTGCAGCGCCTCGGCCCGGTAGCCCCGGCCGTTCATGGTCTCGGTGAGCCGGTCGACCTCCTCGCGGCTGCGGCAGAAGACGATCGCGGCGGTGGGGGACTCGACGTCCAGCACCCGCCCCAGCGCCGCCGGCTTGTGCGCCCGGGCGACGATGTACGCGCTCTGCCGCACCCGGGGCGCCTCGCCGGCCACCTGCTGTTCGCGGGCGATGAGGATGCGTACCGGGTCGGTCAGGTGCTTGCGGGCCAGCCCGTCGATGCGCGCCGGCATCGTCGCCGAGAAGAGCACCGTCTGCCGCTGTGCCGGCGCGTGCTCCAGGATCGCCTCGATGTCCTCGGCGAAGCCCATGTCGAGCATCTCGTCGGCCTCGTCGAGCACCACCGTGGCCAGCGAGCCCAGGTCGAGCGTGCCGCGGGCGATGTGGTCGAGCGCGCGGCCCGGGGTGGCGACCACGACGTCCACCCCGAGGTCGAGGGCGCGCAGCTGCCGGCCGATCGGCTGCCCGCCGTAGATCGGCAGCACCCGCGCGCCCAGGTCCTTGCCGTAGCGGTGGAACGCCTCGGAGACCTGCACCGCGAGCTCGCGGGTGGGCACCAGCACGAGCGCCACCGGGGCGCCGCCGCGCCGGTCGTCGGGCATCCGCTGCAACAGCGGCAGCGCGAAGGCGGCCGTCTTGCCCGTACCCGTCGCGGCCTGGCCCAGCAGGTCCCGACCGGCCAGCAGGGGCGGGATGGCCTCCCGCTGGATCGGGGTGGGCTCCTCGTAGCCCAGGGCGGTCAGCGCGCCCAGCAACTCGGTGCGCAGCCCGAGGTCCGCGAAGGCGCTCGTGTCGTCGAGGGCGTCGGGGCCGGGCTCGGTGGGCGGGTCGTGCCGTACGGGTGCGGAACTCATGCCGTCAAGCTTTTCATCACCGCCGCGACGCCGTTTCGCCGACCGGCACAACACGCGCCGGGGCGGGTCCGGCGGGCGCCCGTCGCCGTGTCCCGGCGGGCTAGCCTGGCGGCGTGCGTACGGTCGAACTGGTCTGCTCGCCCGACCTGGAGGCCGCGCTGCGCGGCGCCTGGGAGCGGCTGGCCGCGGTGGGGCTGCCCAGCCTGGCGCGCAACGCCCACCCGACGAACCGGCCGCACCTGACCCTCGCCGCGGTCGACGGGTTCCCGCCCGGCGCGCAGCGGCGGCTGGTCGACCTGTTCGACGCGGCGTTGCCGCTGCCGGTGCGGCTGGACCGGATCGCGGTGCTCGACGGCAGCGCCCCGCTGGTGTGGCTGGTGCACCCGTCGCCGGAGCTGACCGCCCTGCACGCCGCGGTCTGGGACGTCCTCGCCGGGGCGCCCGGACAGCGCCCCTGGCACGCGCCGGGGCGCTGGCAGCCGCACCTGAGCCTGGCGCTGCGCTTCCGCGACGCCGACCGCCGGCTGGCCCGCGCGGTGGCGGGCGTCGACCGCCCCGACGGCACCTTCGTCGCCGGGCGCAGCTACGACGGGCAGACCCGCACGGTCAGCCCGCTCGGCGGTGCCGACCCGGTGGGGGCGCCGGGCCGGCCGCCGCGGGGCGCCTGAGACGCGATCGGGCCCCCGCCGGGTCTGGCGGGGGCCCGATCGCGGGGGTTCAGCGGTGGAAGCGCAGGTAGTCGAAGTGCGCGGTGACCGCCGGGTCGGCGCCGCCGTGCGCGACCAGCCCGATCCGGGGGGTGGTGTCGGCCGGGAAGGTCCACACCCCGCCCCACGTCCAGTTCCGCCCGTCCCGGCTGGAGCCGGCGCGGAACTCGTGCTCGCCGGTCTCCGGGTCGACCCGGTGCGCCAGCCGCAGCCAGGTGGTGGTCGCCGGGGTGCCGACGATGTTGCCCCCGTAGACCGGCTGGCCGGCGAAGGGCAGCTCGTAGCCGTACTCCACCTGCCGGGTGTTCCAGATGGCGACCTGCGCCAGCCGGGCGAACCGGTCGTCGTCGACGTAGGCGACCAGCCCGGCCTGCTGGTAGTTGCGGACGGTCTCCTCGCCGAGGTCCAGGGTCACCTTCGTCTCCACGACGTAGTCGCCGCCGGGCGCGTCGCGCAGCAGCACGCCGGCGGTGTTGCCGGTGCCGGTCAGGTCGGCGCCCTGCACCGGCCAGCGCAGCGCCCCGCCGGACACGGTGGCCGCAGGGTCCTGCCGGACCCACCGCCACGCCGGGTCCAGCCCGCCGGTGAACTCGTCGGAGAACGCGGGCAACAGGCGGCCCGCCCGCGGCTCGGGGGCCGCCTGCCGCACCGGTCGGTGCAGCCGGGCGACGCTGACGTTGTCGAACCCGGCGGCCCCGCCGGTCGCGGTGAGCGTGAGCCGGCCGGCCACCGGCCGCGTCAGCCGCAGCGACACCACCGCCAGTTGGTCGCCGAGCCGGGCCGGGCTCAGCTCGGCCACCAGGTGCCGGCCGCGTACCTCGACGGCGAGGTGGTGCCCGGCCGCGGCGTCGAAGCCGGCGGGCAGCGGCGCGCTCGCGGTGTGGGCGCCGTCGCGGGCGACCAGCCGGCCGGCGGCGGCGTCCACCCGCACCGAGACCCGGTCGCCGAGCGTGACCCCGGCCGCCCCGGTCGCGGGAAGCCTCAGGTCGGCCTCCACCCGCACGTCCCCGCCCACGGTCGTACGGCTGGTCAGCGCGCCGCTGCCGGTGAGCCGGCCGTCGGCGACCCGCCAGTCCCCGGCGCCGCGTCGCCAGCCGGCCAGCCCGGCGTCGAAGCGCTCGTCGATCCGCCCGGTGGTGACCGGTGCGGGCCGGGCGCCCCCGGAGGGACCGGCGCCGGCGTTCACCGTCGGCCAGCCGTCGATCCAGTCGAGGCGGTCCAGCAGCATCGGTCGCTCGTTGATGCCGAACGGCTCGTCCAGGTACGGGTCGGCCCGGTCGATCGCGTGGTAGACGATCCAGTCCTGGCCGGAGAGGTCGGTGAGGAAGCCGTTGTGGCCGGTGCCGATCCACCGGTTGCCGTTCTGGGTGAGCACCGGCGTGCCGCCGGCCCGGGAGGCGGTCAGCGCGATGCCGTCGCGGTCGACGAACGGCCCGCGCGGGTCGCGGGAGCGGCCGACGTGGACGGAGTAGCCGGTGGCCGGGCCGGCGCAGCAGTTGGCCGTGGAGGCGAACAGGTAGTACCAGCCGTCGTGGCGCACCACGTGGCTGCCCTCGAACTTGTTGTCGATGGCGACCGGGGTGGGCGTGCCGACCGCGCGCAGCCCGTCGGGGGAGAGCTCGGTCACCGAGATGCCGCCGTAGTAGCTGCCGTGGTAGAGGTAGTGGCGGCCGTCGACGTCGGTGAACTGGCTCGGGTCGATGGTCCACAGCCAGCCGCCGCCACCGCCGGGCCGCGGCGCGACCACGGGCTCGTCGGCGAAGGTCCACGGACCGGTCGGGGTCGGCGCGGTGGCCGCGCCGACGGCGAAGTCACCGCCGTCGGGGGAGACGGTCGTGTCGGTGACGGTCACGTACATGACCCAGCGGTCGCCGATCCGGCGCACGTCGGGGGCCCAGAAACCGGCGCCGGGCGCCGCGTACGCCGGGCGCTGGTCGGCGCCGAAGGCGTCCCCGACGTACGTCCAGTCGACCAGGTCGGCCGAGCGGGCGGTGGGAACCCGGTGGAACGTCCCCTCGCCCTCGCGCAGCGGATCGGTGGTGCCGTACGCGTACCAGAAACCGTCCTCACCACGGACGATCACCGGGTCGGCGAAGGTGTCGGCGAACCCGGCCGAGACGGGGTTGCGGTAGCGGGGCTCGGGTGCGGCGGCGGCCGGCGCGGACGCCGTCGCGGCCAGGACCAGACCGGCGACGGCGGCGAGCGCCCCGGCGCGGCGGAGATGTCCCATCAGACCTGCCTCAGGTGCGAGAGATGTCGACCAGGATCGGTGCGTGTCCGTTTGTACAACGTTGGATACAACGTTGTAAAGACTCGACGGACGTGCGGTGGGCGCCGGAAGGTGCCCGTGTCAGCATGGGGCGGTGACC
Organism: Micromonospora sp. URMC 107; assembly: GCF_051386315.1. Lineage (NCBI taxonomy): Bacteria > Bacillati > Actinomycetota > Actinomycetes > Micromonosporales > Micromonosporaceae > Micromonospora > Micromonospora sp. URMC 107. The sequence goes on along the minus strand of NZ_JBPQTK010000026.1, from coordinate 41,313 downwards.
ACCGCCACCACGCGGGGCCGGGCCCTGGCCCGGCTCGCCACCCTGCTCGCCGACGACACCCGGGCCACCATCTGCCTGGCCCTGCTCGACGGCCGGGCGTGGACGGCCGGGGAGCTGGCCCGGCTCGCCGGCGTGGCGCCCTCGACGGCCAGTGACCACCTCACCCGCCTGGTCCGGGGCGGTCTGCTGGTCGAGGAGCGGCAGGGCAGGCACCGCTACCTCCGGCTCGCCGGTCCCTCGGTCGCCCAACTCGTCGAGGACCTCGCCGGCCACGCGCCCGGTCGGCCGGAGCCGGCCCGCTCGCTGCGCGCCGCCCGCGCCGGCGCCGCCCTGACGTACGCCCGCACCTGCTACGACCACCTGGCCGGCCGCCTCGGGGTGCTGCTGCGCGACCGGCTGCTGGCGCGTGGGCTGCTCGGCGACGCCGGGGGGCTGGCGCTGACCCCGGCCGGGCTGGAGTGGCTGGACGAGTTGGGGGTGCCCGTAGACCCGCTGCGGTCCGCGCGCCGCCCCCTCGTACGTGACTGCCTGGACTGGACCGAGCGCCGCCCGCACCTGGCCGGCGCGCTTGGTGCGGCGCTGTGCGGCCGGTTCCTCGACGCGGGCTGGCTTGCCCGGGGCGGCGACCGGTCGCTCCGGCTGACCCCGGCCGGCGGCCCGGCGCTGGCCGCCGCGCTCGGCCTCGCCCCGGCCGACCTCGCGCCGGACGCCGCGCCGGACACCGGCGGTGGCCGCGCCTGACTGTCGCGGTGCGCGCGGTGCGTTTGCGTGCTGGTCTGGTCGGACGGCCCGTCGAGGCCGTCGCCCGGCAGGCCGGCGGGCCCGCAGGCGTGGCACTGCTCGTGCCCGGTGGCGGACGTTTCGGGGGCCGCCGAAGAATCGCGGCCCTACCGTCGCCCGGGTGACCGTCGACGACCTCGTGATCGCGCCCGCGCCCGGCACCCCGCCGTGCGGCCCGCCCACCCGGCACCCCGACACCGGTTGGACGGTGACCCGGCACGCCGACGTGCGGGCGGTGCTCGCCGACCCGGCCTGGCAGGTTCCCGTCGCCCGGGGTGGAGCGCCCGGCACGCTGGCCTGGCTGCGCGGCACCGTCAGCCGGTTCAGCGCCCCGCACCGGCACCTGACCCGCCGGGCCGCCGGGGTCGCCGCGCTGGCCGCAGTCGACCACGACGAACTGCGTGCCGCCGCGGCCCGGCTGACCGCAGAGGTGCTCGACCGTGCCGGCGATCGGCTGGAGGTGATGTCCGGGCTCGCGCGCCACGTACCGCTGCGGGTGCTGGCGGCGCGGCTCGGGCTCGCCGATCCGGTGGCGGCCGTGCCGGCGGTGACCGCCGTGGCGGCGGCCTACCACCCCGGCGCCGACGCGGCGCGGGTCGCCGCGGCCGACCGGGCGGTCTCGGCGCTGCTCGCGATGACGCCGCCGGGCCCGCCCGAGGCGGTGGCGAACCGGATCGGGCTGCTGGTGCAGGCGTGCGACGCGACCGCCGGGCTGATCGGCGCCGCCACCCGCCCCGGCCTGGCGCTGCCCGCGACCGTGTCGACCGGCGACCTGGTCGCCGAGGTGCTCCGGCTCGACCCGCCGGTACGTGGGACCCGGCGGGTCACGGTCGCGCCGGCACGGCTGGCCGGCAACCGCCTGGCGGCGGGCGACGAGGTGCTGCTGCGCTTCGACGCCGCCAACCGGGATCCGGCGGCACACGCCGACCCGGACCGTTTCGCACCCGGCCGGCCCGGCGCGGCACTGACCTTCGGCGCGGGACCGCGCGGCTGCCCGGGCGACCGGCACGCCCTGGCCCTGGCCGCCGGGGTGGTGCAGGTGCTGCGCCACCGCTGCCGGACCACAGCCGCTGCCGTGAACCACGAACCGCACGCGCTGCTGCGCGTCCCGACGACGATCGAGCTGGAGATCCGATGAACGAGCGCTGCGCCGCCTTCCACGCCCTGCACCACGCCGACCAGCCGCTGCTGCTGCCCAACGCCTGGGACCACGCCAGCGCCGCCGCGTTCGTCGCGCGTGGGCATCAGGCGGTCGGCACCACGAGCCTCGGGGTCGCGGCGGCCGCCGGCCTGCCGGACGCGGCGGCGGCCACCCGGGCCGAGAACGTCCGGCTGGCCCGCGCGCTGCGCCGGCTCCCGGTGCTGCTCAGCGTCGACGTGGAGGGGGGCTGCGACGACGACCCGGCGGCCGTCGCCGACCTGGCGGCCGAGCTGGCCGCCCTCGGCGTGGTCGGGATCAACATCGAGGACGGCCGCGCCGACGGCACCCTCGACCCGACGGAGCTGACGGCGGCCAAGGTGGCCGCCGTCAAGGCCGCGGTACCGGACCTGTTCGTCAACGCCCGCACCGACACGTGGTGGCTCGGCACCCCCGAGCCGCTGCCGCAGACCCTCGCCCGGGCCCGTGCCTACGCGGCCGCCGGCGCCGACGGCATCTTCGTGCCCGCGGCGCCGGACGCCGGGACTGTCGGGGCGCTCGTCGCCGGCATCGACGTGCCCCTGAACGTGCTGCACCGGCCGGGCGGACCCACCCTCGCCGAACTGGGTGCGCTCGGCGTGGCCCGGGTCAGCACGGGCTCGCTGCTGTTCCGGGCCGCGCTGGGCGCCGCCCTGGACACGCTGGACGCCGTCCGGACCGGCGGCGGGCCGCACCCGGAACCGACCTCGTACGCCGAGGTGCAGCGGTTGAGCGGAGCGTCCCGACCGTGACCCTTCGTGCGCGCCGTGACCGTCGGACGTTCCGAAGGAGTAGATAGGAGGATTGTTCGGACTCATCCCGTCCGGGCTGATTACGGTGTGTCCAGGGGCGATGCACACAGTGATGCCATGACGGGAGAGAGGACCCGACCATGCGAGTGCCCAGCCGAAGCCCGGGACAGCGGCCCGGTTCCCCCGTCACACCCGCCGCCCCGGCCCGGCGGCGCGCGTTCGCCACGCCGACGCGACCCGCCGCCGCGCCGGACCTGGACGCCTACCGGGCGGCCGTGGCCGAGCTGCTGGTCGAGGTCGGCGCCCTGGCCGACGCGTCCTGCACCGCCGCCCGGCAGGTGCTGATCGACGACCGACTGCGCGAACCCGCCATCGCCGCCGTGCTCGACGCCACCGGGCAGGGGCTCGTCGGCGCGCGCGAGACGCTGCTGCTGGAGATGGCCCGCTACCAGCCCAACGCGCGCAGCTCCGCCGCCGACCTCACCGCGCTGGTCCGGATCTACCTGCTCTCCCGCATCGACGTGATGTGGTGGCGCGACGCCCCCACCTTCCTCACCGACGCCCAGGTCGACGCCAGCCCCGACCTGGTGGACCTGGAGTGGCTGCGCCGGCGGGACCTGCTGCGCTTCCGCTACACCGAGCAGCCGCGGACGCTGTTGCGACGCGGGCTGCGGGCGGTGCGACGCCGGCTGCTGCCCGACGCCACGCCGCGCACCGCCGGCCTGCGGTTCCGGCGGGCCCGCCGCGAGATGGTGGCGCTGCTCAACGACCTCGCCCGGCAGTTCGCCGCCAGCACCCCGCCCGGCACGCCGCCGCTGTGGGTGACCAGCCTGGTCCGCAGCGCCGAGCACCAGCACCGGCTGCGCCGACTCGGGTACGCCGCCATGGTGCCCAGCGGCCACTGCCTCGGCTGGGCGGTGGACGTCGAGATGGAGTGGTTCGGCCGCTTCGGCGTCCGGGACACCCTGGCCGAGCTGCTGCTGGCCCGGCAGCGGGCCGGCGAGGTCAACGTGGTCGACGAGGGGCAGGCCTGGCACCTGTGCCTCGCGCCACCGGCGCGGCGGCGGCTGCGGCGGGCGTACGAAGCCGAGATGGGGGTCTGAGCCGATGTGCGGCATCGCGTTGAGCCTCGGCCCCGAGGCCGATCCGACGATCTTCCGGCGGATGCTCGCCACCCTCGCCCCACGCGGCGAGGTCACCGAGACCCGCTACGAGAACGGCCTGCTCACCGGCACCCGCCGGCTGCCGATCATGGACGCCGAACGCGCCGTGCAGCCGTGGGCGTCCGCCGACGAGCGGTGGCTGCTCTGCTACAACGGCGAGGTCTTCAACCATCACGAGCTGCGCGCGGAACTGGTCCGGCTGGGACACCGCTTCCGCAGCGCCAGCGACACCGAGGTGGTGCTCGCCGCGTTCCTGCGGTGGGGCGAGGGCATGGTGACCCGGCTGCGCGGCGAGTACGCCTTCGCCGTCGTGGAACGGGCCACCGGCCGGGCCTACCTGGTCCGGGACCCGCTCGGCGTCAAGCCGTTGTACTGGGCCCGGACGCCCGGCTGCCTGCATGTCGCCAGCGAGGTCAAAGCGCTGGTCGGGCACCGCGCCCCGATCGTCGAGGTGCCGCCCGGGCACCACGGCTGGGCGGAGCCCGACGGGTCGGTCCGGCTGCGCGCGTACGTCGACCTGCTCACCCTCGGCGACGGGCTGCCGGTGGTGGACGACCCGGACGAGGCCGCCCTGCTCGTCCGTGCCGCCCTCACCGACAGCATCCGGATGCGGGTGGACACCGACCTCACCGTGGGGGTGGTGCTCTCCGGCGGGCTGGACAGCTCGCTGGCCCTGCTGCACGTGCGCGAGATGCACCCCGACTGCGTCGCGGTCACGGTCGGCGTGCCGGACAGCCCCGACGTCGCGTACGCGCGGCGGCTCGCGAAGGACCTGGGGGTGCCGCACGAGGTCGTCGAGCTGCGTCCCCGCGACATCCGGCTGGCCGACATCCGGGAGGCCATCCGGATGTCCGAGCTGACCGAGTACGGGGACATCATCAACGCGGTGGTCACCGTGCCGCTGTTCCGCCGGCTGCGCGAACTGGGCGTGAAGGTGGTGCTCACCGGGGACGGCTCGGACGAGCTGTTCGGCGGCTACCCGATGTACCACGAGGTCGGCCCCGAGGCGTCCCGCCGCCTCTTCCTGCACAAGATCCGCAACCTCTGCCGTACGGAGTTGCAGCGCGTCGACCGGGCCAGCATGGGGCACGGGGTGGAGGCCCGCGTGCCGTTCCTGGACCTGAGCCTCGTCGAGCTGGCGATGCGGCTGCCCATCGGGCTGAAGATGCGCGAGGGGCAGGAGAAGTGGATCGTCCGGCGGGCCTTCGCCGACCTGCTGCCCGACTACGTCCGGCGTCGGCCGAAGAACCCGATGTCGTACTCCTCGGGGCTGCACGAGCGGGCCCGGCTCTACAAGCCGCTCTTCGCCCGGCTGCACCGCTCGTTCGGCTACCACCTGCTCGAACCGGTGCGCCGCGACTTCGACAACGTGCTGACCCGGTGCGGCAACGACCTGGACCGGGCCATCGCCGACGGCCGGGCCCGGCCCGACTACACCCTGCTGGAGCACGCCCGCGACCTGGCCGGCGCGGCGAAGTGGAACGCCGCCCCGATGGTGCGCCGGCTGGTCGGGCCGCGCCGCACCCGGGGCGACGAGGCGCCGCTGCCGGGGTGACCGGCCGCCACCCGCGGGACCGTGGGCGCTCCGCGCGCCGTGGCGGCCCGTCCGGGGCCGGGACCGCCCGCCGCGCACCTCCCGCGACCGGGACGGCCCGGCGCACACCCCTCGCGGCCGCATCGGACACTCCCCGGGCTCGGCGTGGATCAACCGGGGCGGTCGCGGGTAGTGGTCCGGCATGGCGGAACTGGACGTGATGGTGGTCGGGCAGGTGGCCCGGGACCTCGTGCTGCTGGTGGACGAGGTCCCGCAGGCCGGCGGGACCACCCCGGTGCGGCGGCGGCGCGAGCTGCTCGGCGGCAAGGGGGCCAACCAGGCCGTCGGGCTGGCGCAACTCGGCGCCGCCGTCGGCCTGCTCGGGGTGGTCGGCGACGACGAGGTGGGGGAGCGGCTGCTGGCGCAGGCGCGGGCCGACGGCATCGACGTCGGGTGGGTGCGGCGCCGGCCGGACACCGCGACCGGGCTCATCGTCGACGTGGTCGACGCCGACGCCCGCTGGCGCTATCTGGAGGACATTCCCGAGGCCACCCTGCTCACCCCCGACGACGTCGCCGGGGCGGCGTCCGCGCTGCGGGCCGCGCGGGCCGTACTGGTGCAGCTCCAGCAGCCGGCGCGGGCCGCCCTGGCCGCGGCCCGGACCGCCAGGGAGGCGGGCCGGCTGGTCGTGCTCGACGGCGCGCCGGCCGACGCGGCCGACGTCGACGCGCTGCTCGCCCTCGCCGACGTGCTGCGTGCCGACGCGCAGGAGGTCGAGCTGATCACCGGCGACGCGCCGCGGGACGCCGCGGCGGGGCTCGCCGCCGGGCGGGCGCTGCTGCGCCGCGGCCCGTCGCTGCTGGCCGTCGAGGTGGCCGGGAAGGGCAACGCGTTTGTCTGGCCCGACGGTGAGCTGTTCCTGCCGCTGAGTGAGACGCCCACCGTGGACGACACCGGCGCCGGGGACGCCTTCGTCGCCGCGTTGACTTTGGGCGTGCTGCGCGGCAGTCCCGTGAGCGGGTCGCGCGGCACGCCGTCGCGGCGGCCGGCGCCACCGTGGGCCATCCGGGCGGTCGGCCCGCGCTGACGCCCGAGGCGATCCACGCGCAGCTCGACCGGATCCCGGCCGGGTGAGCGGCGCTCACCGCACCGGAAGCCGGTAGCGGTGCTCGCCGCCCACCGCGGTGGTCAGCCGGACCTCCCCGCCGCGTAGGTCGTACGTCACCGACCAACGGGTGTGCGCCTGCCGGACGTCGCGGAGGATCCGGAAGGCCGCGGTGGCGTCCGCCGCGCCGCCGCTGCGGTCGAGCGCCTCGGCGATGATCCGGTAGCGGCGGTCCGCACGGCGACGCTCCTCCGCGACGCCGACGACCGGCACGTTGGTCAGTGCCCGCCAGCCGCCCACGCCCCGCTCGACGCGCAACCGGCCGTCGACGAACTCGACCACGGCCGAGGCGCCGCCGCGGTCGGCGATCAGGTAGTGCAGCGGCGGGCCGCCCGCGAAGTCCAGGTTGTACCGCTGGAAGACGGCCACCGCCTCGTCGACCGTCGCCGCGCGGTCGAGCACCAGTCGCAGGACGCGTACCGACCCGACGGTGGCCCGGCCCGGGTCGCGGTCGGCGCGAGCGCCGTCGTCCGCGGCGAGGCCGACCGCCAGCCCGCGCTCGTTCACGCCGTCGAAGGGCAGCAGCGGCGCGTCGAGCAGCCGCCGGTCGCCGGCCGGGTCGGCGCCCACCCCGAGGTAGGACATGTCGACCACCGAGATGCTGGCGTACGCGTCCGGCGGATCGGTGCGCAGCACCAGCGCCGGATTGGCGTCCCAGTCGAAGTTGCGGGCGAACAGCGGCCGGTCGGGATCACCGGCGGCGACGAAGAGCGAACACCCGAACGGCTCCGCCGCGGCGGCGTCCGTGCCCACCGTCGGGTCGTACGCCCCGACGTAGGTCATCTCGTACAGCGGGAGGTCGGCGACCCTGCGCAGGCTGGCCAGCGTCCGGCGGACCTGGCCGGCGTCCTGCCGGGACGCGCTCGGCGCGCCGGCCGTCGTCACGGGCGCCGCGACGGGCCCCGGATCCGCGGTCGAGCAGGCGCCGACGGCCAGCACCAGGGCCAGGCCGGCACCGAGGAGAGTTCTCCGCATGACCGTTGGACGCCCTGGCGGCGGCGGACGGTTGTCCACGGAGGAGGGTTTTCCGCCCCGGGGGCCCGGGTATCCCGGAAGACCTGACCGAGAGGCGGGTGACTGACATGAAGCGCAACCAGTACCACGTCGTGCCGAACGGCGGCGGCTGGAAGGTCGAGCAGGGCAACCAGGTCGTCGGCACGTTCGACACCAAGCAGCTCGCCGTCGAGGCGGGGCGCCGGGCGGCGCACGGCAACGAGCCGAGCCAGCTCGTCGTACACACCTCCGACGGCAAGATCGAGACGGAGTACACCTACCAGAACGACCCGTACCCGCCGGCCGGCTGACCGCCGCGTCCGCCGTGGACACCGACGGGCCCGACCCCCTGCGGGGCCGGGCCCGTCGTCGCTGTGCGACTACCAGCTCAGGTAGCTGGGCTGGGTCTGCGCGTTCAGCTCGCGGTACCGGACGAGGTTCGCCGTCCAGGTCCGCCAGTCGGTCAGCTTCAGGACGTCGAGGCCCTTGCGCATGTCGTTGGAGTAGATGTAGCCGTTGTAGTAGTACGCGGACCAGGAGCCGCCGCCGGTCAGCCGGTCTGCCGACAGCGGGCCCCGCTCCCAGAACGCGATCTCCTTCGGGTCGGCCGAGTCGGTGAAGTCCCAGACGGAGATGCCGCCCTGGTACCACGCCTGGACCATGATGTCGCGCCCGAGCACGGGGATCAGCGAGCCGTTGTGCGCCACGCAGTTCTCGGTGTCGGCGTTGATCCGGGGAATCTTGTAGTAGCTGCGGAAGACCATCGTCCGGGCGTCGCCGCGGCCGGTGATGTCGTAGATGGCGTCGGCGCCCCGGTCGGGGCCGATCGCCTCGGTGCACGTGGCCGCGCTGCCGCCGCCCAGCTCGTCGGTGAAGACGACCTTGGTGCCGGCGTTGTTGAACGTGGCGGAGTGCCAGAACGCGAAGTTGACGGTGTCCCGCACCCGGTTGATCAGCCGCGGGGCCTCCCGGTCCGAGATGTCCATCAGGATGCCGTCACCCATGCACGCGCCCGCCGCGAGGTCCTTCTCCGGGTAGGCGGTGATGTCGTGGCAGCCGGTGGTCGCCGAACCGCCGGGCCGACCCTCGTAGCCGCCGTCGGGGAAGAGGTTCGGGGAGGCCACCACCGCCGCGTCGGTGGGCGACTTCACCGGCACCTTGACGATGGAGACGGAGTCGTGCGGGGGCTGGCAGTCGGGGAACTCCGCCCGCGGGCTGTACGAGGAGACGTACAGGTAGACGGTCCTGCGGTCCTTGCCCGGCACGAGGGTGTGGGTGTGCGACCCGCAGGCCGTCTCCACCGCCTTGACGTAGCGCGGGTTGGCCTTGTCGCTGATGTCGAAGACCTTGATGCCCTCCCAGGACGCCTTCTCCGTCGCCGGCGCGCTGGTGCTGTTGCAGGAGTCGTCGCTGCGGGAGGAGTCGGTGGAGAGGAACAGCAGGTCGCCGTGGACGGAGATGTCGTTCTGCGACCCGGGGCAGTAGACCTGCGACACCACCGTCGGCGCGGTCGGCCGGGAGATGTCGTAGACGACGAAGCCGTTGTAGTTGCCGGCGAACGCGTAGTGGCCCTGGAAGGCGAGGTCGCTGTTCGTGGCGTCCAGCGGCGCCTGCTTCGGTAGGTTGGCGACCTGCCGAAGGTTGGGGCTGCTGACGATCTCGTCGACGCCGGGGATGGTGTAGGTGGTGTCCACCGTGCCCGATGGGGCGGACCGCGTCACCGTCCCGGCACTTCCCGGTGTGGCGGTGGCGACGCTGGCGAGGAGGATGCCGGCCGCGGCCAGGCTCACGGTGGTGAGCCGCCTGGCCCGCGGGGTGCGAAAAGTGGTCATCGGCGATGCCCTTCGCAAGGGGATGGCAATTGCGCACACCTTACCGCCCAACGAGTTCCATCGATGTGATACATGTCACACAAAAGGATCCCTGTCGATGTATAGCATCGCCATGACCTCTACCGGGGGGAGTGGCCCATGACCAACCGCCGCGCGCGGACACTGGCCGTCGTCATATCCGCGCTCCTGCTCGCCATGGTGGTGGTCGTCCTGGCCCGTTCCGGTGGCGGCTCGACCACGGCTCCGGCGGCCCAGGTCACCGCCAGCGCCCCGACGTCCGCCCCGGCCGGTCCGGACCGGCCCACGGTGATCGTTCCCGGTCGGCCGGGCGAGGCCGCCGCGACCCGGCCGGCCGCGGAGCTGCGCGACGCGGCCACGTCCCGGCACAACTCGATGGACGTCTGGTTCGTCCGGATGATGATTCCGCACCACGCCCAGGCGCTGGAGATGGCGGAGCTGGCCCCCGACCGCGCCGCCGACCCGGCCCTGCGCGCCCTCGCCGAGCGGATCCGGGCCAGCCAGGGCCCGGAGATAGGCATGATGCGGGGCTGGTTGCAGGACCGCGGCCTCCCCACCGAGGTCGCCGGGCACGACCACGCCGGCATGCGGGGCATGCAGACGCCCCAGGCGATCAGGCAGCTCGCCGCGGCGCGGGGCGCCGAGTTCGACCGGCTCTTCGTGCGGATGATGACGGAGCACCACCAGGGCGCGGTCCAGATGGCCACGGACCTGCTCAAGGTCGGCGCCGACCTCACCCTGTCGGAGTTCGCCAACTCCGTCGCCACCGAGCAGACCGTCGAGATCGACCGGATGCGCGAGCTGCTCTCCTGACCCGGGCCGGCGGCCGACCGGGATCGGGGCGGAGTGACCCTTGACCTGCGGCACGTACGCTGGGTGACCGTGAACCGTACGATCTTCGGCCGCCCCCTGCGGGGCGTCGGCTTCGACGTCCTCGTCGCCGTCGCGGTGGTGCTCCTCGCCCTCGCCGGCCTGGCGAACCAGCCCGGCGGATGGAAGGCCACCCTGGTCGGCGCCGCGATGGCCGTGGCGTTGCTGTTCCGCCGGGCCCACCCGTCGGCGGTCGCTCTGGTCGTGGCGGCGCTCGCGCTGGTGCAGGTGGTCGCCGGATGGGGGCCGCTGGCCTTCGACGTCGCGGTGCTGATCGCCCTCTACAGCGTGGTCAAGTACGCCGACCGGCTCCGCGACGGGGTCCTCGCCGGGATCGGCGCCGCCGTCGGGGTGGTGCTCGCCGGCCTCCAGACCCAGGGCGTCATCGCCTGGTGGGCGACGGCGATCTACTACGGCCTGGTCACCGGGGCGGTCTGGCTGGTCGGGCTGAACGTGCGGACCCGCCGGTTCTACGTGCTCAGCCTGGAGGAACGGGCCGCCACCCTGGAGCGGGAACGCGAGGCGGAGGCGCGCGCCGCCGTCGCCGGGGAACGCACCCGCATCGCCCGGGAACTGCACGACGTGGTGGCACACAGCATGGCCGTGATGATCGTGCAGGCCGACGGGGCGCGGTTCATGCTCGACCGGGACCCGGAGACCGCCCGCCAGGCGGTCAAGGTGGTCGCCGACACCGGCCGGCAGGCGCTGGAGGAGATGCGCCGGCTGGTCGGCGTACTGCGGGAGCCCAGCCCGCCGGAGGCGGGGGCCGGCCCGGGTGCGGCGGGCGAGCCCGACGGCGCCGGGGTGGCCGCCGACCCGGAGCACCGCCGGCTGGCGCTGGCCGAACTCCCCGCCCTGCTCGACCGGTTCCGCGCCGCCGGCCTCCAGGCGCGGCACACGGTCACCGGGAAGCCGACGCCGATGCCGCCGGGGCTGGAGCTGACCGTCTACCGGGTGGTGCAGGAGGGGCTCACCAACGCGCTGAAGCACGCCGGGGTCGGCGCCGGCGTCGAGGTCACCGTCGCCCACGCCGACGACGCCGTGCTGGTCCGGGTCGTCGACGACGGGCGCGGCCGGCCCCCGGTCAGCCCGGCGCCGTCCGGCGGGCACGGCCTGGTCGGCATGCGCGAGCGGGTCGGCGTGTACGACGGCGCCCTGACCGCCGGGCCGCGACTCGCCGGGGGCTGGCAGGTCGAGGCGCGGCTACCGCTACCGTCGACGTCCGGAACGACGGAGGTGACGGCGGCATGACGGTCCGCGTGGTGATCGTGGACGACCAGGCATTGGTCCGCGCCGGTTTCCGGATGGTGCTGGACTCCCAGCCGGATCTGGCGGTCGTCGGCGAGGCGATCGACGGGGCCGACGCCCTGCGGCTGCTGGCCCGCGTCGAGGCCGACGTCGTGGTGATGGACGTCCGGATGCCCACCATGGACGGGGTGGAGGCGACCCGCCGGATCTGCCGGGACCGTCCCGCCGGACCGCCCCGGGTGCTGGTGCTCACCACCTTCGACACCGAGGAGGACGCGTTCGCCGCGCTCCAGGCCGGCGCCAGCGGATTCCTGCTCAAGAACGTCCCGCCGGAGGAGCTGCTGGCGGCCATCCGGGTGGTCGCCCAGGGCGACTCGGTGGTCGCCCCGTCCATCACCCGGCGGCTGCTCGACCGGTTCGCCGGCCGGCTCGGCCCGGGGCCCGCCGAGGACCCCCGGATCGGCCAGCTCACCGAACGCGAGCGGGAGATCCTGCTGCTGGTGGCGCAGGGCCTCTCCAACGCCGAGATCGCCGCCCGGGTGCACGTCGCGGAGGCCACCGTGAAGACGCACGTCGGGCGGATCCTCGCCAAGCTCCAGCTCCGCGACCGGGTGCAGGCCGTGGTGCTGGCGTACGAGACCGGGCTGGTCACCCCCGGCGGCTGAGCCCCGGCTACGACCCAGGTCGTACGGGCCCACCCCGTCAGGGGCTCCCCAGGTCGCAGCGGGATCACCGCGTCGGGTGGACGCGGCCGGGCCGGCGGCGCCCATAGCGTCGGAGACGTCCCAGCCACGATCTCCACGGGGAGCTCCACGTGTCCGTCGCACCTCCCGCGCACGCCGCCGCCGGCGTCGCGGTCACCGCCTGCGGCCTGTCCAAGCGGTACGGCTCCGGCCAGGCCGCCGTCGTCGCCCTCGACGGCGTCGACGTCGACTTCGCCGCCGGTCGCTTCACCGCCATCATGGGCCCGTCCGGCTCCGGCAAGTCCACCCTCATGCACTGCCTCGCCGGCCTGGACCGGCCCACCTCCGGCAGCGTGCGCATCGGCGACGCCGAGCTCGCCCGCCTCGACGACAAGCGGCTCACCCTGCTGCGCCGCGACCGGGTCGGCTTCGTGTTCCAGAAGTTCAACCTGCTGCCGGCGCTGACCGCCGAGGAGAACATCGTGCTGCCCCTGGCGATCGCCGGCCGGCGGCCGGAGCGGGCCTGGCTGCGCCAGGTCGTCGCCGCGGTGGGGCTCGCCGACCGGCTGCGCCACCGTCCCGCCGAGCTCTCCGGCGGCCAGCAGCAGCGGGTGGCGGTGGCCCGCGCGCTGATCACCAAGCCGTGGGTGATCTTCGCCGACGAGCCGACCGGCAACCTGGACTCGCGCTCCGGCGCCGAGGTGCTGCGCCTGCTCCGCGAGGCCGTCGACACCCTCGGCCAGACGGTGATCATGGTGACCCACGACCCGTCGGCCGCCGGGCACGCGGACCGGGTGGTCTTCCTCGCCGACGGCCGGCCGGTACGGGACCTCACCGCGCCGACCGCCGAGCGGGTGCTCGACGCACTGGCCGGCCTCGACCCGGCGCGCGTGCCGGCCGCCGGCCGCGAGGCGGTGGCCCGGTGATCCGCACGACCCTGCGCCAGCTCCGCGCCGAGGCGCTGCGCCTGATGCTCTCGTCGCTGGCCATCGTGCTCGGCGTCGCGTTCATCGCCGGCACGCTGATCTTCGTCGACGGGATGCGGGCCGGCGCGTACGACCGGGCCGGGGCGTTCGACCGGCACACCGACCTCGCCGTCCACTCCGCCACCGACGATCCGCTGCCGGCCGCCCTGGTCGAGAGGGTGCGCTCCCTCGACGGGGTCGCCGCCGCCGAGGGGGAGCTGCTCGGCTCCGGCGGGATCGTCGGCGCCGACGGCCGCCCCGTGCTCGGCTACGCCGTCCTCGCCGCGATCCCCGCGGACCCGGCGCTGCGCTCGTACGACGTGGTGGCCGGCCGGCTGCCCGACCGCCCCGGAGAGGTGGTGCTGGACGCCGAGACCGCCGAGGAGGAGGGCTTCGCCCTCGGCGCCCCGGTACGCGTCGGCGGCGGCGGGGGAGCGGCCCGCCCGTACACGCTGGTCGGCACGGTCGACGTGGCCGGCACCTCCCGCGACGTCGGCGGTCCGTTCATCGGCCTGGTCGGCGCGGACGCCCTCGCGGTGACCGGCCAGCGGGGCTACGACCGGATCATGGTGGCCGCCCGGCCCGGCGCGGCCGACGAGGCGCTGGCCGAGCGGGCCGCCGAGGTCGCCGGAGCCGGCGCGACCGTCAAGACCCGGCAGCGCATCCTCGACGACGCCGTGACCGACGCGGTCCGCGACCTGGAGCAGTTCAACATGGTGCTGCTGACCTTCGCCGGGGTCGCCGTCGTGGTCGCCGGCTTCGTCATCGCCAACACCTTCGCCATCGTGCTCGCCCAGCGGACCCGGCGGACCGCGCTGCTGCGGCTGGTCGGCGCGACCCGGGGCCAGCTGTTCCGCGCGGCGCTGCTGGAGGCCGCGCTGGTCGGGCTGGTCGCCTCCGCGGCCGGTGTGCTGATCGGCGTGGCCCTGGCCGGCGGCCTGAACCAGCTGATGACGCGGCTCGACGCGCCGGTCTCCGGCGGGCTCACCGTCACCGGCCCGACCGTGCTGGTCAGCCTGTTGCTGGGCACGGCGATCACGATGGGCGCCGCCCTGCTGCCCGCGTGGCGGGGCACCCGCGTCGCCCCGGTCGCCGCGCTCACCGACGCGGCGGTCCAGCCCGCCCGGGGGGCCGGCCGGCTCCGGCTGACCGTCGGGGCGCTGGTCTTCGCCGCCGGGATCGCCGCGCTGGTCGGCGCCGCGTCCGCCGTCCAGGTGGTGCTGGTGGCCGCCGGCGGCGTGCTCACCTTCTTCGGGATCGTGCTCTTCGGCCCGGTGCTGGTGCCGGCCCTGGTCCGGGTGCTGGGGTGGCCGGCCCGCCGGCTGTTCGGGGCCACCGGCGCACTGGCCGTGGCGAACGCCGTACGCAACCCGCGCCGGATCGCCGCGACCGCCACCGCCCTGGTGATCGGGATCGGTCTGGTGTCGGCCTTCGTGGTCGGCGCCCGCAGCACCAAGGACGGCATCGAGCGCAGCGTGGACGCCGAGATCGGGGTCGACTGGCTGGTCACCGGGATCGGCGGGGACCTGCCCGCGCCGCTCGTGGCCGAGCTGCGTGCCCGCCCCGAGCTGGCGGTGGTGCACGAGCAGCGCGCCGCCGTCGCCGCCGACGTGCAGATCCAGGCCGCGCACCCCGCCCTGGTCGGTCGGACGCTGACGGGCGTCGTGGCGGGCGAGGTCGACCGGCTGGGGCCCGGGTGGGTGCTGGTGCACCGGGAGCTGGCCGAGGCCCGGGGCTGGACGACCGGCTCCACCGTGACCGTGCGCGGCCGGTCGTTCCGGGTGGCCGCGGTCGTCACCGCCGACGGGCCGACGCTCGCCGGCAGCCCCGTCCCCGCCGGTCACGTGATCGACGTGGTGGACGCCGACTTCGCCGACCTCTTCCCCGACGAGCGGGGTCACCTGGCGGAGATCGACCCCGCCGACGGGGTCTCCGCCGGTCAGGCCCGGGCCGCCATCGAGGCGGTGGTCGCCCGGTACCCGACGGCGAACCTGATGGACCAGGGCGCGTACAAGAAGATGCTCACCGCCACGGTCGACATGCTGCTCGCCTTCGTCACCGCGCTGCTGGGTCTGGCCGTGGTGATCGCGCTGGTCGGGGTCGCGAACACGCTGAGCCTGTCGGTGGTGGAGCGGACCCGGGAGAACGCCGTGCTGCGGGCGGTCGGACTGACTCGGGGCCGGATGCGGGCCATGCTGGCCGTCGAGGCGGTGCTGATGGCGCTGGTCGGCGCGGTGCTCGGGATCGGCCTGGGCACCGGCGTCAGCGCCGCCGCGATGGCCCTGCTGGCCCGGATCAGCGGTGACTTCGCCGTGGTGCTGCCGGTGGGGCAGCTCGGGATGATCCTCGGGGTCGCGGTCGTGGCCGCCCTGGTCGCGTCGGTGCTGCCGGCCCGCCGGGCGCTGTCCCGGCCGGTCGTCGAGGCGCTCGGCGACCAGTGACATCCGCCGGCCGGTCCCATCGCCCGCCGAGGCGGCGGGACCGGCCAGCGGTGCCGGGTCTACAGGCGCTCCACCACCGGGCCGACACACCGGTTGCGGGTGTCGAAGACGTACCGGGCGTGCCGGGTGACGAGGTCGTAGTCGAAGTCGTCGTGGTCGGTGACCACCACCACCGCGTCCGCCGCGCGGACCTCCCGCTCGGTCAGCTCCACCACGAGCACGCCGCCCGGGATCTGGTGCGGCTCCGCGTACGGCTCCACCGCCCGGACGTCCGCGCCGAGGGCCTGCAGGCGCCGGGCCACGTCGACGGCGGGGGAGTCGCGCATGTCGCCGGTGTTCTTCTTGTACGCCAGCCCGAGCAGCAGCAGCCGGGCCCCGCTGACGGTGCGACCGGTCCGGTTCAGCCCGTTCATGATCCGTTGGGCCACGTGCTCGGGCATCTCGTGGTTGACGTCGTTGGCCAGCTCGATGAACCGGAACTGCCGCCCGAGGCGCCGCTTGACCTGCCAGGACAGGTAGCACGGGTCGATCGGCAGGCAGTGCCCGCCGACCCCCGGGCCGGGCCGGAACGGCATGAAGCCGAACGGCTTGGTCTCCGCCGCCTCGATCGCCTGCCACACGTCGATGTCGAGGTGGTGGGAGAGCATCGTCAGCTCGTTGATCAGGGCGATGTTCACCTGGCGGAACGTGTTCTCGATGAGCTTGGTCAGCTCCGCCACCCGGGTGGAGTCCACCGGCACGGTCCGTTCCACGAGCCGGCGGTAGAACCCGTCCACCCGGGCGAGCGCGACCGCGTCCACCCCGGAGACCACCTTCGGGGTGTTCTCCAGGCGCCAGGTCCGGTTGCCCGGGTCGATCCGCTCGGGGCTGTAGCCCAGGTGGAAGTCGCCCGGGCTGCGCAGGCCGCTGGCCGACTCCAGCAGCGGCCGCAGCAGCTCCTCCGTGGTGCCGGGGTAGGTGGTGGACTCCAGGATCACCGTGCAGCCCGGCCGCACGTACGGGCCGATACCGACGCCGGCCTGCTCCACGAAGCTGAGGTCGGGCGTGCCGTCGCGCAGCGGCGTGGGCACCGTGATCACGCAGATGTCGAAGCCCTCCGCGTCGGTGTACGCCGTGCTCGGCCGGTACCGGCCGCTGCCCAGAGCCCGCCCCAGCCGGTCGGCGGGGATGTCCTCGACGAACGACTCACCCGACGCGAGCCGCTTGACCCGGTCGGAGTCGACGTCCAGCCCGACCACGTCCAGGCCGGCCTCGACGGCCCGCATGGCCAGCGGCAGGCCGACGTACCCCTGGCCGATCACGACCAACTTCTCAACGCTCACCCGGACTCCCGAGGCAGACTACGGAAAGAACCTGCTTGGGAGCCTAGAGCGATCTCTGTGCCCGTAAGTCCGGTTTGGGATTATCGGTGCCACTGGGGTGGGCGCAGCGTCAGGAGAGGAGCACGCGGGGCGGCGTCGGGCAGGCCGCGCGGGACCCCGCAGACCGGCCGGGCGGGCGTGAACCGCGCCGCCGGTGACCCCACCGCCGTGGACCGGGCCGCTGCCGGGGTCAGACGACCGGCGGGTTCTCCGGCTCCGCGGGCGGCGTGGTCTCCGTTGCGGTCGGCTCCACCGGCGGCGTGGTCTGCGTCGGAGGGCTGCTGCTGGGCGTCGGCTCCGGCGCGTCGTCGCTCTTGGTGGGATCCGGCGACTCCGGAGCCGCCGATCTGCTCGGCTGGGGGGAGACCGGGGGCGCGGTGGCCGACGGCGAAGGACTGGAGGTCGAGCCGGCGGGCCGCATCGGTCGGTCGGGGCCGACGGGGGCGTCGTCCTGCTCCGCCGGCGCCTCGACGCTGCCACTCGGCTCGGCGGCCGGGGTGGTGGCCTGCGGCACCTTGACCGCTGGCGCGTCGGCCTCGCTGGTCATGCCGAGCGCCGCGCCGAGAGCCCCCAGCGCCACCAGCACCGCCGCCGCCGCGCCGACGAGGGTGCCGCGTCGCTTCCGGCGGGCGACGGTCGCGGCGACCGGCGCGTCGGTGCGGGTGCCCCGGTCGACGCCGCCCGCCGCCGCGGCGGCGGGCACCATGGCGGTCGGCGCGGACGGGTCGGACACGGCGGCGCGGGCGGCCTCGGCCATCGCCGCCGCGGAGCTGAACCGGTCGGCCGGATCCTTGGCCAGGGCGCGGGAGACCAGCGCGCGGACCGCCTCCGGAACGTCGTGCGGCAGCTCCGGCGGCTCGTCGTCGAGGTGGCGCACGGCGACCTGTAGCGGGTTGTCGCCGGTGAACGGCGGGCTGCCGCTGAGGCAGCAGTAGGCCACGGCGCCAAGGGCGTAGATGTCGGTCGCCCCGGACACCGGCCGGCCGGCTGCCTGCTCCGGCGCCATGTAGAGCGCGGTGCCGGGCACCGCGTTGGTGCTGGTGATGCTGGTGACGTTGGTCGAGCGGGCGACGCCGAAGTCGACCAGCACGACGCTGCCGTCCTCCTGCACCAGCAGGTTGCTCGGCTTGACGTCGCGGTGCACGATCCCGCCGAGGTGCGCGGCGTGCAGCGCCTGCGCGACCTGCGCCACGATCGCCATGGTCTCGGCCACGTCGAGGTGCCCGGCGGCCTCGATCCGCTTGGACAGCGGCTGGCCCGTCACGAACTCCATGACCAGGTAGTCGGCCCGGCCGCCGTCGGGCAGGTCGTCCTCGCCGCAGTCGAAGACCTGAACGATGCCCGGGTGGCGCAGGGCGGCCATGATCCGGGCCTCGGCGCGGAAGCGGGCGATGAAGTCGGGGTCGGAGACCAGGGCCGGCAGCAGGACCTTGACCGCGACCTGCCGGCCGAGGACGAGGTCCTTGCCCCGCCAGACGTCGCCCATGCCGCCCGTGGCGACACGCTCGTCCAGGCGGTAGCGACCGCTGAGTACGACCTCCGATGACAACACAGCACCACCGTACCCAGACCGGCGGGGATCGGCGCGCCGCCCGGCGCCGGCCCGACCCGCTCCGGCCGCCGGGCGGGGGCGGCGGGACCGCACCCGCGTCGGATAGGCTGTGACTGCCTGCGGACCGTGTGTGACTGAATTCCACCCATCTGTGCCGTACGCTGGGCGAACGCGCCGCCGCCCGCGACCGCCGGCGGGTGCAGCGTCCCAGGCCCCCGCGCCGTTACGGCGACGCCCCGCCCGAACGGCTAGATAATTCTCACTCTTCTGCCCACCCGATCGGGCTTGCCGGAACGACTCGCCGCTCCTAGCGTTAGCCCGACTTCGGGCCCGCCCCATGGCGTCGCCGCGGCACCTGCGCCACCGGCCGTGCCGCCACGGCAGGAGTCCAGACGTACCGTCCGGGCGATGCGGTCCCGGGCGTGATCAGTTCAGCGGGGGGCTGAGGGTGCGGGATCAGGTCCGGTTGCCGGGCCGTGCTTGCCTCGCGTACGCCCACGTCGGCGTGCGTGGCCTGCGCGTGCCGACGGGACGGAAGCGGCGGCCCCATGACGGGTGAGCTGAACGAGGCTGTCGTGGCGGCGCAGGCCGGCGACGAGGACGCCTTCCGCTTCCTCTACCGCAGCCTCCAGCCCGGCCTGCTGCGATACCTGACCGCCCTGGTCGGCGCGGACGCCGAGGACGTCGCGTCCGAGGCCTGGCTGCAGATCTCCCGCGACCTGCCGAGCTTCACCGGTGGCGAGTTCCGGGCCTGGACCGTCACCATCGCCCGCAACCGGGCCATGGACCACCTGCGCCGGCAACGCCGTCGCCCCTCGCTGCCCGTGCCGGTGCAGGCGCTCGCCGAACTGGCCGGCGACGCCGACACCGCGGAACGGGCCGGCGAGACGATCGGCACCGAGGCGGCGCTCGCGCTGATCGCCACCCTGCCGCCCCGCGAGGCCGAGGCCGTCCTGCTCCGCGCGGTCATCGGGCTGGACGCCGAGACCGCCGGGCGGGTGCTCGGCCGCCGGCCCGGCGCCGTGCGCACCGCCGCCCACCGGGGGCTGCGCCGGCTCGCCGCGCTGATGGAACGCCACGACCCGACCCAGTCACAGGCCGCTCCCGAGGCCGCCGCGCCGCCCCGACCGCGTACCGGCCGGCGGCAGGCGTCGCACGCCGAGCCGGCGGACGGTTGACGTGAGGGGATTCAGCATGTTCTTCCGCCGGGCCGAGCGGCCCGCCGACCGCGACGCGTCCGACCGGCTCCTCGACGCGGCCCGCGCGGGCGCGCCTGGTACGCCGGACACCGACGGGTCCGACCCGCTCGTCCGGCTGCTCTCCGCCGCCGCCGCCCCCGCCCGGCCCGGCGAACTGGCCGGGGAGGAGGACGCCCTGGCCGCGTTCCGGGCGGCCCGCGCGGCCGGCCCCGCCGCCGGGGCGGTCCCCTCGCCACGCCGACGCCGGTTCACCGCCGGGGCCGTGGCCTGGGGTGCGGGGATCGCCGTCACCGCGACCGCGGGCGCCGCCTTCGCGGCCGTCACCCTGGACCGTGCCGACGACCCGGTCCCGCCGCCCCGCCCCGCCACTGCGACGCCGGCCACCCCGGCGCCGGGCACCACGGGGCCGGGCGCCACGGAACCGGAACGGGACAAGCCCACCGGAGCCACCGGCGGCCACCCCAGCGGGAGCGCGCCCCATCCCTCCGCCGCCCCCACCTCGGGCGCGCCCGTCCCCGGCACCACCGCCGGCGACAGCCGCCGGACGCCGGAGCCGCGCACCGAGGAGCTGCGCGGCCTCTGCCAGGCGTACCTGGCCAGGACGCCGGCGCAGCGGGAGAAGGTCCTGGACACCCCCGCGTTCGCCCAACTGGTGACCGCGGCGGGCGGCCGGGAGCGGGTGGGGGACTTCTGCGGGGAACTGCTGCCCGAGGCGGCAGCGGAGGAGACGACGAACCCGCCGAGAAGGGGGCCGACGACACCGCCGACCCCGGCCCCGGGCAACGCCGGCCGGCCCGTCACGGTCACGCCGGGCGGCTGATTCTCCCGCCCCGTTGCGGTGGGGCGGCCCGCCCGTTTCCGCTGCACGTTCCGGCCGCCGCGCGATGTTCGTCTGCTAGACAGGAGTGCGTGGGGCCGCCGACGCCCTCGCCGACGACGGTGGGTGGCGTTACGGTGACACGGACCGGAAGTCGGCCGGGGAAGGGGGCCCGTCCTGTGGTGACGTCGCCGGAGCTCGACCGGACCACCGTCCTGCGGGAGTCCGCCGCCGCCGAGGGCCACCTCGCGCGCATCTGCTTCAAGACCGGCCCGCCGACCCGCACCGGCGTCGAACTCGAATGGACCGTGCACGACGCCGCCGACCCCGCCCGCCCGGTCGACGGCGAGCGGCTCCGAGCGGCCCTGGGGCGACACAGCCCCCGCACCCTCGACCGCGCGAGCCCCGCCGAGCCGCTCCCACACGGTGGCACCGTGACCGTGGAACCTGGCGGGCAGTTGGAGATCTCCACCGCGCCCCGCTCCTCGCTCGCCACCCTCATCCACGCCACCGACGGCGACATCGCCGAGCTGAGCGGCCTGCTCGACGCCGCCGGGCTGGTCCTCGGGCGCAGCGGCATAGACCCGCACCGGCCGCCCCGCCCGGTGGTCGAAGGCCCCCGCTACCGCGCCATGCGCCACGTCTTCGACCGACGCGGCCCGGCCGGCCGGACGATGATGTACAGCACCGCCGGTCTCCAGGTCTGCCTGGACGCCGGGGAGCCGGAACACCTGCCGGACCGCTGGGCGGCCGTGCACGCGCTCGGGCCGCCCCTGCTGGCCGCGTTCGCCACGGCCGAACGGCACGCCGGCCGCAGCACGGGCTGGGCGTCCGCCCGGATGGCCGCCTGGTACGGCATCGACCCGGCCCGTACCCGTCCCGTCTGGACGCCGGAGACCGACGTCGACCCGGTCGCCGCCTGGACCCGCTACGTCCTCGCCGCGCCGCTGCTCTGCGTGCGCGGCGACGGCCCCGACTGGACGCCGCCGCCGGGGATCACGTTCGCCGACTGGGTCGACGGGGCGCTGCCCCGGCCGCCCACCACCGACGACCTCGACTACCACGTGAGCACCCTCTTTCCGCCGGTGCGACCCCGGGGCTACCTGGAGCTGCGCTACCTCGACACGCAGCCCGGTCGGGGCTGGGTGTTCCCGCTCGCCGTGCTGGCCGTCCTGCTCGCCGACCCCGGCACGGTCCGCGCGGCCCGTGCCGTCGCCGGGCCGGTGGCGCACCGCTGGCACGCCGCCGCCCGCCACGGCCTGCGCGACCCGGCCCTGGCCGCCGTGGCGGCCGACCTGTTCGACCTGGCCCTCGCGGCCCTGCCCCGGCTCGACCTGCCGGCGGCCCTGCACGACGACATCGACCGAGGCCTACGGCGGCGACGGGACGCCGCGGGGAGGAGTCACCGGTGACCGGAGCGACGACCTGGGTGGGCACGGAGCAGTTGCGCAGCCGGATCGCGGCGGAGCTGGAACGCACCCGCGCCCGCACCGCCCTGCTGACCGAGGCGGTCGACGAGGCCGACCTGGTGCGGCAGCACTCGCCGCTGATGTCCCCGCTGGTTTGGGACCTCGCCCACGTCGGCAACCAGGAGGAACTCTGGTTGGTCCGGGACGTGGGCGGACGCGAGCCCGTCCGGCGGGACATCGACGACCTGTACGACGCGTTCAAGCAGCCCCGCCGGGACCGCCCGACCCTGCCGCTGCTGCCCCCGCGGGAGGCCCGGGCCTACCTGCTCACCGTCCGGGAGAAGGTGCTCGACCTGCTGGACCGGGTCGCGTTCACCGACCGGCCGCTGGTCGCCGACGGCTTCGCCTTCGGGATGATCGTGCAGCACGAGCAGCAGCACGACGAGACGATGCTCGCCACCCACCAGCTGCGCGCCGGCCCGGCGGTGCTGCACGCCCCGCCGCCGCCGGAGCCGAGGGCCCGGGTCGACGCCGAGGTGCTGGTGCCGGCCGGCGAGTTCACCATGGGCACCGACACCGACCCGTGGGCGCTGGACAACGAGCGCCCCGCCCACCGGGTCCACCTGCCGGCGTACGTCATCGACGCCGCGCCGGTGACCAACGGGCGCTACCGCGAGTTCGTCGCCGACGGCGGCTACGACGACCCGCGCTGGTGGAGCCCGGCCGGCTGGCGGCACCGACGGGAGGCGGGGCTGTCCGCGCCGATGCACTGGCGACGCGACGGCGACGGCTGGGCCTACCGGCGGTTCGGGCGGTGGGCGCCGGTGCGCGACGACGAGCCGGTGGTGCACGTCTGCTACCACGAGGCGCAGGCGTACGCCGCCTGGGCCGGCAAGCGGCTGCCGACCGAGGCGGAGTGGGAGAAGGCGGCCCGCTGGGACCCGGCCACCGGCCGCTCCCGCCGCTACCCCTGGGGCGACGACGACCCCACCGCCGAGCACGCCAACCTGGGCCAGCGGCACCTGTGGCCCGCCCCGGTGGGCGCCTACCCGGCCGGTGCCTCGCCGCTGGGCGTGCACCAGCTCGTCGGCGACGTGTGGGAGTGGACCTCCACCCCGTTCCGGGGGTATCCCGGCTTCACCGCGTTCCCCTACCGCGAATACTCGGAGGTCTTCTTCGGCGACGACCACCGGGTGCTGCGCGGCGGGTCGTTCGGTACCGACCGGGCCGCCTGCCGGGGCACCTTCCGCAACTGGGACTACCCGATCCGGCGGCAGATCTTCAGCGGCTTCCGCTGCGCACGGGACGCCCGGCCGGAGGAGTCGCAGCCGTGAGGACGCCGCCGCCGGACGGGCGGGTCGCGCGCCGACCGGGCGCCCTGCCCCGGGCCCGGTGCCCGGGGCAGGCCGCCGCCGGGCCGGGCGGTACCGCCTGATGTGCCGCCACCTGGCCTACCTGGGGCCGCCGGTCACCCTGCGGGAACTGCTGTTCGACCCGCCGTACTCCCTCGTGCGGCAGTCCTGGGCGCCCCGCGACATGCGCGGCGGTGGGACGATCAACGCCGACGGTTTCGGCGTCGGCTGGTACCCGGGCGACGGGGAGCCGGTGCGCTACCGGCGGTCGCAGCCGATCTGGAGCGACCCGACCATCGCCCAGCTCGCGGGGATCACCTCGGCCGGCGCGGTGCTGGCCGCCGTCCGCTCGGCCACGGTGGGCATGGCGGTGCTCGACGGGGCCGCCGCCCCGTTCGCCGAGGGGCGCTGGCTGTTCAGCCACAACGGGGTGGTGCGGGGCTGGCCCGACTCGATGGTCGCGCTCGCCGCCACCCTGCCCGTACGCGACCTGCTCACTCTCGACGCGTCCACCGACTCGGCGCTGCTGTGGGCGCTGGTGCGGCACCGGCTGCGGGCGGGGGTGAAGCCGGCGCGGGCGATCGCCGAGACCGTGACGGCGGTGGCCGGGGCCGCCCCCGGTTCCCGACTCAACCTGCTGCTCACCGACGGGCGCACCGTGGTGGCCAGCGTGGCCGGGCACGCGCTGTCGATCCGCGCGACGCCGGCCTCGGTGCTGCTGGCCTCCGAGCCGCACGACGACGACCCCGGCTGGCGGGCGGTGCCGGAGGGGCAACTGGTGGAGGCCACCGCGACGGGGGTGCGCGTCCGCGCCCTGTCCGAGGTCTGACCGCCGGGAAACAGAGACGTTCCATCCGACGACGAAGGGGACGACATGGGCGCGGAGCCGCTGGAGATCCACCTGGAGGAGCAGGACCTGGGGCGCAGCCTGCGGGAGGACGTCCGCACCGGCCTGACGGCCGAGGAGAAGTGGCTGCCGCCCAAGTGGTTCTACGACGCGCGTGGCAGCGAGCTGTTCGAGGAGATCACCCGGCTGCCGGAGTACTACCCGACCCGGGCCGAGCGCGCGGTGCTGGCCGAGCGGGCGGCCACGATCGCCGAGCTGACCGGGGCGAAGACGCTGATCGAGCTCGGTTCGGGCTCGTCGGAGAAGACCCGGCTGCTGCTGGACGCGTTCACCCGCCGGGGCGGGCTCGGCACGTTCGTGCCGCTGGACGTGTCGGTCAGCGCGCTGCGCCAGTCCACCGACGAGATCGCCGCCGACTACCCCGGGCTGCGGGTGCGCGGCATCGTGGGGGACTTCACCCGCCACCTGGACCGCCTGCCGACCGGCGGGCGCCGGCTGGTGCTCTTCCTCGGCGGCACGGTCGGCAACCTCCTGCCGGCCGAGCGGGCGCGGTTCCTCGCCGCGATGCGGGCCGCGCTGGAGCCGGGAGACTGGCTGCTGATCGGCACCGACCTGGTGAAGGACCCGGCGGTGGTCGTGCCGGCGTACGACGACGCGGCCGGGGTCACCGCGGAGTTCAACCGCAACGTGCTGCGGGTGGTCAACCGGGAGCTGGGCGCCGACTTCGACCCGGCGGGGTTCGACCACGTCGCGCTCTGGGACCCGGAGCGGGAGTGGATCGAGATGCGGCTACGGGCGCGGCGACCGATGCGCGTCCGGGTGCTCGACCTGACGGTCACCTTCGCCGAGGGCGAGGAGTTGCGCACGGAGGTGTCGGCGAAGTTCCGGCCCGAGGGGATCGCCGCCGAGCTGGGCGCGGCCCGCTTCGCCGCCCACGACTTCTGGACCGACCCGGACGGCCTGTTCGGCGTCACCCTGGCCCGCGCCGAGTGACCGGCGGGGCTGCCCCGGCTTGATCGACGGCGGCCCTCCCGGGGGCGACCGGCGACGGCCGCCGGCGGGTGAGCATCTTCACCCGCCGGGGCCGGCTTGATCGGTGGTCGGCTAGGCTGGGCGG
This sequence comes from Micromonospora sp. URMC 107, assembly GCF_051386315.1. NCBI lineage: Bacteria > Bacillati > Actinomycetota > Actinomycetes > Micromonosporales > Micromonosporaceae > Micromonospora > Micromonospora sp. URMC 107. The sequence continues at coordinate 16,038 of NZ_JBPQTK010000026.1, read as the reverse complement.
CGCGAAGGGGAGTAGCCCCCAATGTCGTGGTCGACACACTGGTGCGTTCCGCATCCGGCCACGCGGCCTCGTCAACATCCGAGGCGGGCGAGACCTTCGACCCAGGCTGTAGCAGCCGGGTCGAGGGCGCCCCCGTACCTCCTCCCGGCATGATCCGGAAGGATGTCATGGAAGGTTTCCTCGTCGCGCTGGTGGTCAGCTTCGGCGTCATCTTCGTCGCGGAGCTGGGGGACAAGTCCCAGCTGATGGCCCTGACCTTCGCCACCCGCTTCAAACCCGTACCGGTGCTGATCGGGATCACCGTCGCCACCGCCGTGGTGCACCTGGCCTCGGTGGCGATCGGCTACGGGCTCGGCGCCGCCCTGCCGACGGAGTGGATCTCGCTCGTCGCGGGCGTGGCGTTCCTCGGCTTCGGAGCCTGGACCCTGCGCGGTGACACCCTCACCGAGGAGGAGAAGCGCAAGGCCGAGAAGACCAGCAAGTCCGCCATCGTCGCGGTGTCGGTCGCGTTCTTCCTGGCCGAGCTGGGCGACAAGACCATGCTCGCCACCATCACCCTCGCCACCCAGTACGGCTGGTTCGGCACCTGGCTGGGCTCGACGATCGGCATGGTGGCGGCGGACGCGCTCGCCATCCTCGTCGGGCGGATGCTCGGCCGGCGGCTGCCGGAGAAGACCATCAAGTACGGCGCCGCGGTGCTCTTCGCGATCTGCGGGCTCTGGCTGATCCTGGAGGCCGTCACGCAGCTCACCTGACGCCGACTACCGCCCTGCTGGCCGGGTATCGCCAGCGGGTGGGCGTCGAGGAGATCCTGCGCCAGGGCTACCAGAGCCTGGTGACCGCGGTGGAGGTCGCCGGGGCGGTGGTCATCTTCGTCGGGGCGGCCTGGGCGGCGCTGCGGTTCGTGGTCGAGGGACTGCGGCACCGCAGCGCCGCCGTGTTCACCCCGATCCGGCTCTCCCTGGGTCGGTTCCTCACCCTCGGGCTGGAGTTCCAGCTCGCGGCCGACATCCTGCGTACGGCGGTCTCACCGACCTTCGCTCAGATCGGCCAGCTGGCCGCCATCGCCGCGATCCGGACCGCGCTGAACTACTTCCTGGGCCGGGAGATCCGCCAGGAGCAGCAGCAGGTCCGCCAGGCGGAGCGCGACGGGTGACGATCCGCGCCCTGGTCACCGCCACCACCGCCCTCGCCGCCCTGGCCGGGCTGGCGGTGCTGCTCGGCGCGGGTTCGTGGCGGTGCGCGATGCGGGTGTTGCTGGACCTGCTGACCGCCGCCGGGCTGTTGCGCCTGGCCGGCGACCAGGGCTGGACGGACCTGGCCGCGGCGGCGGCGATCGTCCTGCTGCGCCGGCTGCTCTGGGCGGCGCTCACCGCCGGCGGGCCGCCGGCGCGGGCGGGCCCGGACCACGCCGGCGCGGCCCCGGACGCGCCCGGATGAACCGACGGCCGGCCCCAGGCGGTGTCCCCGGTCTCAGCCCTCCCCGCGCTGGTAGACGTCCGGCACGCCGTCGTGGTCGGCGTCCACCCGTTCCGCCTCGGCGATCCGCCGGTAGGCGGCGTTGCGCCGCACCAGCACGACCGCGGCGAGCAGCGCGGCGATCACCGAGCCGGTCAGCACGGCCGCCTTGACGTTGTCGTCGGCGGCGCTGCCGGGGCCGAACGCGAGTTCGCCGATCAGCAGGGAGACGGTGAACCCGATCCCGGCGAGCAGCGCCACGCCGAGCAAATCCGCCCAGGTGATGTCCTCGTCGAGCTGGGCCCGGGTGAACCGGGCGAGCAGGAAGGTCGAGCCGAAGATCCCGACGGCCTTGCCGAGCACCAGACCGGCGACGACGCCGATCACGATCGGGTCGGTGGCGATGGCGCCCAGGTCGGCGCCCCGCAGCGACACCCCCGCCGCGAAGAACGCGAAGATCGGCACGGCGAACCCGGCCGAGATCGGGCGCCAGCGGTGCTCGAGGTGCTCCGCGAGCCCGTGCGAGTCGCCGGCCTTGCCCCGCAGGACGGGCACGGTGAAGCCCAGCAGGACGCCCGCCACGGTGGCGTGCACCCCGGAGGCGTGCATCAGCGTCCAGGCGGTGACCGCGAGCGGGATCAGCGCCCACCACCAGGTCTTGCGCCGCTGCACGAGCAGGCCGAAGAGGGCGATCGGGGCCAGGGCGGCGAGCAGCGGCAGCGGGCTGAAGTCGTCGGTGTAGAACATCGCGATGATGGTGATGGCGAGCAGGTCGTCGACCACCGCGAGGGTGAGCAGGAAGGCGCGCAGGCCCTGCGGCAGGTGGGAGCCGATGACGGCCAGCACGGCCAGGGCGAAGGCGATGTCCGTCGCGGTGGGGATGGCCCAGCCCCGCAGCCCGTCGCCGCCCGCGTTGACCGCGAGGTAGATCAGTGCGGGCGCTGCCATGCCGCCGACCGCCGCGACCACGGGCAGTGCCGCCCGGCGCGGGTCGCGCAGTTCGCCCGCGACGAACTCCCGCTTGAGTTCCAGCCCGACGACGAAGAAGAAGATCGCCAGCAGGCCGTCGGCGGCCCAGGCGGCCAGGCTCAGGTCCAGGTGCAGGGCCGCCCCGCCCGACCAGGGCACCCACGCGCCGAGGGCGGCGTAGGCGGGCTCCCAGGGCGAGTTGGCCCAGACCAGCGCGATCACCGCGCCGAGCAGCAGGAGGCCGCCGCCGACGGTCTCGGTGCGCAGCACGTCGGCCAGGAACCGGGCCTCCGGCCAGGACGTACGCGAGAAGAACCGCCGGTTCGGGCGCTCGGGGCGGTCGGCGTGCGGGGTGCGGTCGGTCATGTGCGGGATCCACCTCGGGGTCTCGGGCAGCACGGGTCGACGCCGACCAGGCTTCCCGGCACACCGTCCCCGACCTTATCCAGCACCGCCCTGAGCGGCGAGTCGGGACGGGCGATTGCCGTTGATGTCACGTCCGGTCGGCTCCACCCCGCCACCCGGAACGCCGTACGGCCGTTTGTCCGGTGGTGGGTCGGGCGCATGTGTCAAGGGGTGAAACCGCATAACTCGGGACATAAGGCGTATGAGTCGCTTTAATGGTTTCACGAGATTAAGTCGACCTTGGGGGTTTTCGTGAATTTCTTTGGCGTTACCGGCCTGGTACGGAGGCGCGCCTGATGGACCTGTACCGCCAACTCCGCCTCGTGCGCCGGCACTGGTGGATCGTGCTCCTCACCGTCATGGTCGCGCTCGGCGTCACCGCCCTCGTCACCGTCCGGGCCCAGCCCCGCTACGTGGCGTCGGTGACCTTCTTCGTCACCACGCCCAGCCAGGGTGTCACCGACGCCTACCAGGGCGGCCTCTTCCTCCAGCAGCGGGTCAAGTCCTACGCCGAGTTGCTGACCAGCGACCGGCTCGCGCAGAGCGTGGTCGCCGAGAACCCGGTCGGGCTCACCGCCGAGGAGGTCCAGCGCCGGGTCAGCACCTCCACCGAGACCGGCACCGTGCTGCTGCGCGCGTCGGTGACCGACACGGACCAGAACCGGGCCCTGAAGGTCACCGAGGTGCTCTCCGCGAAGTTCGTCGAGCTGGTGCAGAAGGTGGAGACGACCCAGGACGGCAAGGCCGGCCCGATCAGGATCGAGGTGGTCAGCGGGCCCCGGGTCACCCCGACCCCCGTCTCGCCCCAGCCGGTCCGCAACTTCGCCGTGGGTACCCTCCTCGGCCTGCTCGCCGGCGTGGGCCTGGCGGTCCTGCGCGGGGTCGCCGACGTCCGCCTGCGCGACGCCGCCGGCCTGCAACGCACCACCGGCAGCCCGCTGCTCGGCGAGATCCCCTTCGAGAGCACCGCGAAGTCGGAGCCGTTGATCGTCGGCGAGGCGGCGAACTCCGCGCGGGCCGAGGCGGTCCGCAAGCTGCGTACCAACCTGCGCTTCGTCGACGTGCACGAGCCCGCCCGCGTCATCGCGGTCACCAGTGCCCTGCAGGGCGAGGGCAAGACCACGCTCTCCTGCAACCTGGCGATCGCCCTGGCCGAGGCCGGCTGGCGGGTGCTGCTGGTCGACGCCGACCTGCGCCGCCCGAAGGTCGCCGACTACCTGGGACTCGACGCCGGCATCGGGCTCACCGACGTGCTGGTCGGCGACGTCCAGGTCGGTGACGTGGTGCAGCGCTGGGGCGACAAGTCCCTGCTGGTGCTCCCGAGCGGCTCGGCGCCGCCGAACCCCAGCGAGCTGCTCGGCTCCAAGGCGATGGCGGACCTGCTGCTCGCCCTGCGGGAGTCCGCCGACATCGTCATCATCGACACCGCCCCGCTGCTGGCCGTGACCGACGGCGTGGTGGTGGCCGTGCAGGCCGACGGCGCGCTCCTGGTCTCCCAGCAGGGCCGCACCTCGCGCAGCCAGGTGGCGCAGGCCGCCCGCGCCCTGAACTCGGTCTCCGTCCGGCTGCTCGGCTGCGTGCTGAACATGGCCAAGGTGGCCAAGGCCGAGGCGTACCAGTACGAGGCCTACCGGGTGGTCACCGCCGCCGCGACCGCGGACGTGCCGGCCGACCCGACCACGACCGCCCGGCACGCGGAGCGGATCGACGGCGTCGTCAGCGACCGTACGCAGGAACTCACCCGGCTGTCCCGATGAGCGCCGCGAGGGGGCGCATCGCGCGTTCGATCTCCTCCGCGCAGCGTCGGAAGTCGGCGACGGTACCGCCGAGCGGGTCCCGCAGGTCGTCCGCGTCCGCGGTGGCGGGTTGCAGCCGCCCCCGGGCGCGGGCGGCCGCCTCCACCGCCGCCCGCAGGGGGCCGTCGGTCGGCTCCGTCGTCGGGTCGACGGCCGCGGCCAGCCGGCCGAACTGGCGCAGGGTGAACGTCCGGTGCAGCGCGGCCGGCGCGAGCGCGGTGCACACCGAACGCTGGCGGCGCGTCGCCGCCAGCACCAGCGTCGCCCCGACCAGGTGCTCCCGGCGCAGCCGGCGGCTGCGGAAGTCGGTCGGGTCCCCGCCGGTCTCCGCCGCCAGGTCCGCCGCGTACGGGTGCATCGGCAGGTCGTCGACGGCGTCCGTGCCGGCGCTGGCGACCGTCACCGCGCGCCCGGCCAGCAGGCGACGGGCGATGTACTCGGCCATGGGTGAGCGGCACAGGTTGGCGTGGCAGACGAACAGCACCCGGTCGACCATGCGGACCCCTCTCGTCGGTGCCGTCGCGGACGGTGGCGTCGCGCCGGCCGGAGGTGGAGGGGTTGTCGGCATCGTACGCGGGCCGGGCGCGTGCACGTCACGCTGCCGCGCCGAGGAGTCCCGTCCGGACGGAGGCGGGTCGGTGAGGATCGGGATCCTGTCGTACCACTTCCCGCCCGAGCCGGCGTTCATCCCGGGCAGCCTCGCCGAGGAGCTCGCCGTGCGGGGGCACGAGGTGAAGGTGCTGACCGGCTTCCCGGACTATCCCGGCGGCCACGTCTACCCGGGCTGGCGGCAGCGCTGGCGGCACGAGACCCGCAGCGAGCGGCTGACCGTGCGGCGGGTCCCGCGCTACTCGGCGGGGGACGGGTCGGTCCGCAGCCGGATGGCCGGGCACCTGTCGTTCGCCGGCAGCGCGACGTTGGCCGGGCGGTCGTACCTGGCCGACGTCGACGCCCTCTACGTCCACCTGCCGCCGGCGAACGCCTTCGCCGCGGTGGGTCTGCTCCGCCTGCTGGGCCGGGTGCCGACCGTCGTGCACGTGCAGGACGTCTGGGCGGAGGACGAGCCGGTCGGGGCCGAGAACGGGCGGTGGGCCGGGCGCGTCGCCGCCGCGATGGCGCGGACCTACCGGGCCGCCGACGGGATCGCCGTCGCCGCGCCGTCGCTGCGCGAGCGGGTCGTCGCGGCGGGCGCGGACCCGGCCCGGGTGCGGGTGGTGCTCAACTGGACCGACGAGCGGATCTTCCACCCCGCCCGGCCCAGCCGCGCGGCCCGCCGCCTGGTCCGGCGCGACGAGCGCTGCGTGGTCATGCACGCCGGCACCATCGGCACCCGGCAGGGCCTGGAGACCGCGGTGCGGGCGGCGGCGGCGCTGGACCACACGGTGGACCTCGTCCTGGTGGGCTCGGGCGCGGACGAGCGGCGGGTGCGGGGGCTCGCCGCCGACCTGCGTGCCGAGAACGTGCGCTTCGTCGAGCGGCGCTCGCCGCCGGACATGCCGGACCTGTACGCCGCCGCCGACTACCAGCTCGTCATGCTGCGGGACCTGCCCGAGCTGCGCAGCACCCTGCCGGCGAAGCTCCAGGCGGCGTTCTCCTGCGCCGCGCCCGTGGTGGCCTCCGCCGGTGGCGACACCGCCGACCTCGTGGAACGGGCCCGGGCGGGGCTCTCCTGCCCGCCGGGGGACTGGGCGAGCCTGGCCGACCGGTTCTGGCTGGCCGCCACCATCCCGCCGCCCGCCCGGGCCGACATGGGCCGGCGCGGCCGGGAGGCGTACCTGCGGGAGATGTCGATGTCGGCGGGTGTGGACCGGATCGAGCGGCTGCTGTACGACGCCGCCGCCGGGCGCCCCGGCGTGCGGTGAGCGGCGAGCGGGGCTCGCGTACCAGTCAACTGCGTCATCTCCGGGCGAAAAGATCGTTAGCAGTGAGGAACGGCAGCGGAACGGGGTCCGCCCGCCGTTTTCCAGGAAGGACGTGTGGTGTGACGGAGAACGCGAGACCGCGTCGACGGCGTGGTCGTTCCCGCCGGCGGCGGCAGGTGCGCAGGGCCCTGCTCGCCGCCCTCGTGGTGGGCTCGCTGCTGTTGCTGACGGGCGGCTGGGTGGGCTTGCGGGGCTGGCAGGCCCGCGCCCACCTGCTCAACGCCGCCGGCCTGGCCCGGGAGCTCAGCGCCCAGGTGGTCGGGGGCGACACCGCCAGGGCGCAGCGCACCCTCGCGGCGCTCCAGGAGCAGTCCGGAAGCGCCCGCGCGGCGACCGGTGACCCCGGCTGGTGGGTCGGGCGGCACACCCCGTACGCGGGGGACAACCTGGCCGCCGTCCGGCAGATCTCGGTGGCCATCGACGACCTGGCCCGGCAGGCGTTCCCGCCGCTGCTGCGCGCCGACCTGACCAGCCTGGTGCCGTCGGGCGGGCGGCTGGACGTGGGCCGGCTGCGGGCCCTGTCGGCCGAGCTGACCACGGTCAACGCCACGGTGCAGGGCGCGCGGGGCAGCCTCGCGACGGTGCCCACCGACGGCCTGGTCGCCCAGGTCCGGCAGGCGCTCGCCGACCTGCGGGGCGAGATCGACCGGCTGGCCAACCTGACCACCGCCGCGGACCAGGCCACCCGACTGCTCCCGCCGCTGCTGGGCGCCGACGGCCCCCGCACCTACCTCGTGGTCTCCCAGAACCCCGCCGAACTGCGCGCCACCGGCGGCATGATCGGCGCGTACGCCGTCATCCACGCGGCCGACGGGCGGATCCGGATGGGACGGCAGGGCACCAGCAGCGCGCTGGGCCGGTTCCAGCCGCCGCTGAAGGTGCCCGCGGAGGTGCGCGGTCTCTGGGCGGACCTGCCCGGGATCTACCCGGCCGACGTCAACCTCACCCCGCACTTCCCGACCGCCGCCGCCCTCTACCGGGAGATGTTCCGGCGCCGCACGGAGACCAGGGTCGACGGCGTGCTCGCCGTCGACCCGGTGGTGCTGTCGTACCTGCTCAAGGCCACCGGCCCGGTGATGGTGCCCGGCGGGGTCCCGCTGGCGGCCGAGAAGGTCGTGCAGACGGTGCTCAGCGACAGCTACCAGCGGATGGGCAACCAGAAGCAGGACGCCTTCTTCGCCGCCTCCGCCGCCGCCGTGTTCGACGCGCTGGTCACGAAGAATGTAGACCCGAAGGCGTTGTTGTCCGCATTTGACCGTGCTGTCACCGAACGCCGGATATTGTTCTGGAGTGCCCGACCTGAGGAGCAACGGACGATCGGCGACAGCCGGATGGCCGGGGCGCTTCCGGAGAAGGACACCGTGCCGACGGTCGGCGTGTTCCTCAACGACGGCAGCGGCGCGAAGCTCGGCTACTACCTCCGGCCGTCGGCGACCCTGGCGGTCGGCGGCTGCCGGCCCGACGGTCGCCGGGAGCTCCGGCTCCGGGTCACCCTGCGTTCGTCGGCGCCGAAGTCGGGGCTCAGCGAGTCGGTCCTCGGCCTCGGTCTGGCCGGTGACCCGTACACCGTCCGCACGTTGGTGTCGGTGCACAGCCCGGCGGGCGGGGCGGTGCTCGCCGCCCGCCTGGACGGCGTCGAGACGGCGGTGGGCAGCGGCACCGAACGCCGCCGCCAGGTCGGCACCGTCAACGTCGAGGTCGGCCCGGGGGACTCCCGCACGTTGGAGGTCACCGTGCTGACGGCGGCCACCGGGGTCGGCACCGCCGAGCTGTGGCTGACCCCCACCGCCACCCCATGGACCACCCAAGTTGTTTCCGCACCAAGCTGTGATCAGTAGGAGGGAACCAATCATGCGGCTATCCCGCATCATCATGGCGCTCACGGTCGGTATGGCCGTGCTGGCCGCGCCGACCGCAGCGGGGGCGGCCCAGCCGCAGCCGGCGCCGGGCACCGGAACGCCACAGCCACCGGTCTACCCGCCGGGCGGCACCCCGACGCTCGCGGTGAGCCCGCCGACCGTCGTGGTCGGCCAGACCGCCGACCTGATCGGCAGCGGCTGGGCGCCGGGCGAAACGGTGATCATCACCGTCAGCACGTCGCCGCTCGCCGCCGCCGTGCCGGGCGCCGACCAGGCGCGCCGCAGCAACGGCGAGATGGTCGCCATGGCGCCGGTCTCGTTCCAGCGGGCGCCCCAGCCGAGCCCCAGGACCCTGACGGTCACGGCGGACGGTCTCGGCAACTTCCGCACCACCTACACGCCGCGCCACCCCGGCACGTACACCTTCCGGGCCGAGGGCCAGACCTTCCACCGAGTGGCGACCGCGACGCTGACCGTGCTCAAGAAGCACGCGCCGCCGCTGCCCGTCACGGGCGACAGCCTGAGCACCCCGATGAAGTTCGGCGGCGGCCTCGTCGGCGCCGGCGCGGTGCTCCTGCTGCTGTCGCTGGTCTGGCGCAAGCGCCACCGCCTCGGCATGGGGGCCGCGCGCTGACGGTGCAACTCCTCCGGGCAGGGCCCGGACACCGCGAAAGGGCTGGCGCCCGTCGGACACCTCCGACGGGCGCCAGCGCGTGCCGCGCCGCCCTGGTCACTCGCCCGCGCCCGACGGCCCCGGGCGGCAGGGCCCGCCGGCCGTCCGGGCATCCTCGTCCGCCAGGCGGGGACATGGCACCATGACCGTGTCCTCCGCCGCCGGGTGGCCGGGGCACGACATCGATGGAGTCGGGATGACAGGACTGGCCGGCGCGCCGGTGCCGGGGCTGGCGCCATTGTGGACGCACGACCCGGTCACCGCCGGCCCCTACCGGCTGGTCGGCCGGCTGGGCGCGGGCGGTCAGGGAGTGGTCTACCTCGGCGAGGACGACCAGGGCCACCAGGTGGCGGTCAAGATGATCAACATCGACCTGAGTGATCCCCGGGCCCGGTCGCAGTTCATGAAGGAGATCGCCGCGGCGCGCCGCGTGGTCCCGTTCTGCACCGCCCAGGTGCTCTTCGCCGACGTGGACGGTGAACGGCCCTACGTGGTCAGCGAGTTCATCGAGGGCCCGACCCTCTACCGGCACGTCCGCGAGCAGGGACCGGTCGCCGGCAACGCCCTGCACCGCCTCGCCGTCGGCACCGCCACCGCGCTCGCCGCCATCCACCGCTCGGACGTCGTGCACTGCGATCTGAAGCCGGACAACGTGGTGCTCGGCCGCGACGGCCCCCGGGTGATCGACTTTGGCATCGCCCGCGCCCTGGGCGTCACCGAGACGGTGACGAGCCGGGTCATGGGGACCACCGCGTACATGGCCCCGGAGCGGTTCCGCAACGACTCGGTCGGCCCGCCCTGCGACGTCTTCGCCTGGGCCGCCACCATCGCCTTCGCCGCCGGGGGCCGGCCACCGTTCGGCAACGACTCCCTCTTCGCGGTGATGCACCGGGTGCTGAACGACCCGCCCGACCTGCCCCCGCTGCCGCCGGGCCTGGACGAGCTGATCCGGCAGTGCCTGGCCAAGGACCCGGCGGACCGGCCGCAGGCCGAACAGGTGCTGATGCGGCTGCTCGGGCAGGACGTCGGGGCCGCCGGCCCGCTGCGCCGGGAGACCGTGCTCCAGTTGGGCAACGAGACCGCCGGCGCGCCGACGCCGAACCAGCCGCTGCCGTTGCCCCGTACCGCGTCGGAGGCGCCAGCGGCCCGGCCGGAGCCGACCGCCCCGACCCGGGTCGGTACGGCGCCGGTGCCGACGCCACCGGCACCGACGGCACCGACCCGGGTCGGTACGGCGCCGGTGCCGACGGCACGGCCGGAATGGACGGTGTCGCCGGAGGACCGGGAGACGCCGCGGAGTCCGTCCGTGTTGCCCGCCACCGGCGGCCCCGCGACGCCGTCCGAAACGGAGGATGGCGGCTGGGGGCGGCGGCTGCGCCGTGAGTCGGTCGACGCCGGGGGCATCTCCACCGCGATCTTCCTCGGCTCGGTCGGCGCCGCCGCCGGCTACGTCGCCTCGACCGCGGTGGGCTCGGCCGCGGCGACCGGGGCGAGCACCTTCGTCGTGGTCTACGTGGTTCGGCTGCTGGTCGCCACGGCGCTCGGCAACCGGTCCGACCGCACCTGACCGAGGGGCGGCGGGTCCGGCACCGCCGTTGGCGCCGCACCGATAGGTTGACTGCCACCAGTCGACCGCCGAGGAGGACGTCCCCATGGCCCCAGCCCCGTCGCGCACCCGAAAGTGGTTGCCGTACACCGCGGCCGTCACCGCCGGGCTGCTGGTCATCGCCGGGGCGTTCGTGCTCGTACGGCAGCGGGACGGGGGCACCGACCGGCCCCGGGCCGACTGCGCCACCGACCTGGACGTCAACTCCTCCACGGAGAAGGCGGCGCTGCTGGTCGAGCTGGCCAGGCGGTACAACGACAGCGGTCGGTCGCTCGACGGGGGCGGCTGCGCCCAGGTGCACGTCAGCGCCCTGAACTCGGGCAAGGCCACCGAGGCGCTGGCCGCCGGCTGGAGCGGCACCAACCTGCCGGAGCCGCAGGTCTGGTTGCCGACGTCGAGCCTGTGGACCGGTCAGCTCCAGCTGCTCGACCGGGCCGCCGGGCGGCCGCCGCAGACCCCGGACCGCTATCCGTCGATCGCCAACAGCCCGCTGGTGATCGCGATGCCGCAGCCCAAGGGCGAGCTGGTGCGCGGGCGCGGGCCGCTGGGCTGGGGGGAGATCCTCGGCCTCTCCGGACGGCAGGGGTGGGCGGGCTTCGGCCGGCCGGAGTGGGGCCGCTTCACCTTCGGCAAGGACAACCCGAACCTCTCCACCTCGGGGCTGGCGGCGACCATCGCCACCTACTACGCCGCCGCGAAGCGCTCCAGCGACCTGACCAAGTCGGACCTGTCGGACCCGACGGTGACCCGGTTCGTCCGGCAGATCGAGGCCAACGTGTCGCACTACAGCGACGACTCGGTGGAGCTGCTGCGCGACCTCGCCGAGGCCGACCTGGCGGGCGGGAGCGCCGGCGCCGGCGACATGAGCGCCATCGTCCTGCAGGAGGAACTGGTCCACCTCTACAACGAGGGCGGGCTGAGCCCGCGGCAGGAGGGCCAGGAGCGGGGCCCCCGGCCGAAGGTCCCGCTGGTCGCCGTCCATCCGAAGGAGGGCACCTTCAACCTGGACCACCCGTTCGTGGTCCTCCCCTCCGCCGACGAACGGCAGCGGGCGGCGGCGGACGACTTCCTGAAGTTCCTGACCGAGGACGCCCAGCAGATGAGCTTCGCCCGCCTCGGCTTCCGCGACCACGAGCGGCGGGCCTCGGCGGAGCTGCTCGCCAGCGTCGGCGCCGAGCCCACCGGCGGGCTGACCTACTTCGCGCCGCCGAACCCGGCGGTGGTCGAGGCGATGCTGGACGGCTGGAGCACGCTGCGCAAGAAGGCCAACATCCTGATCGCGCTGGACACCTCCGGGTCGATGCTGGCCCCGATCGGCGACGACACCCGCTTCCAGGTCGCCTCGGCGGCGGCGGCCAAGGGGCTCGCGCTGCTCAACTCCGAGGACCGGGTCGGGCTCTGGTCGTTCTCCTCGGAGACGCCGAAGCGGCCCGACAGCCCGTACCGGGAGGAGGTCCGGCTCGGCGACTTCGACGAGAAGCGGATCAACAGCCGCATCGCCGGCCTGCACGTCGCGGGGGAAACCGCGCTCTACGCGACGGTCCGTGCCGCGCACAAGCAGATGCTCGAGCGGTACGACCCGCAACGGATCAACGCGGTCGTCGTGCTGACCGACGGCAAGAACGAGTACCCCCGGGACAACGACCTGGCCCGGCTGCTCGCCGACGTCACCCTGGACCCGCAGCGCCCGGTGAAGGTCTTCTGCATCGCCTTCGACGGGGAGTCGGACTTCGCCACGCTGGACCGGATCGCCAAGGCGTCGTCGGGCAAGGCGTTCGACGCCACCGACCCCGCCAAGATCGACGAGGCGTTCGTGAAGCTGGTCAGCAGCTTCTGAGCGTCCGCCCGGCGGGGCCGCCCGGTCAGATCAGGCCGTGGGCCAGCATCGCCTCCGCCACCCGGCGGAACCCGTCGATGTTGGCCCCGGCCACGTAGTCGCCGGGCAGCCCGTACTCCTCGGCGGTGTTCCAGCAGCGGTCGTGGATGTCGCGCATGATCCCGCGCAGCCGCTGCTCGGACTCGGCGAACGTCCACGAGTCGCGGCTGGCGTTCTGCTGCATCTCCAGCGCGCTCACCGCCACCCCGCCGGCGTTGGCGGCCTTGCCCGGCGCGAACCGCACCCCGGCCCGGCCGAGGATGCGTACCGCCTCCGGCGTGGTGGGCATGTTCGCGCCCTCCACCACCGCGACGCAGCCGCCGGCCACGAGCGCGGCGGCCTCCGCGCCGCCGATCTCGTTCTGCGTCGCGCACGGCAGCGCCAGCTCGCAGGGCACCTCCCAGACGGTACGACCGGAGACCGCCGCCGCGTGCGGCACGTGCCGGGCGTAGTCGTCGAGCCGGGCCCGGCGCTGCTCCTTCAGCTCCCGCAGCAGCTCCAGGTCGATGCCCTTGTCGTCCACCACGTAGCCGGACGAGTCGGAGCAGGCGACCACCCTCCCGCCGAGCTGGTGCACCTTCTCGATCGCGTAGATCGCCACGTTGCCGGAGCCGGAGACCACGACCCGCTTGCCGTCCAGGCTGTCCCCGGCCCGCCTGAGCATCTCGTCGGCGAAGAAGACCGCCCCGTAGCCGGTCGCCTCCCGGCGCACCTGCGCGCCCCCGTACGCCAGGCCCTTGCCGGTGAGCACCCCCGACTCGTACCGGTTGGTGATCCGCTTGTACTGGCCGAACAGGTAGCCGATCTCCCGGCCGCCCACGCCGATGTCCCCGGCCGGCACGTCGGTTTCGGCGCCGATGTGCCGGTACAGCTCGGTCATGAAGCTCTGGCAGAACCGCATCACCTCCCGGTCCGAGCGCCCCTTCGGGTCGAAGTCCGCGCCGCCCTTGCCGCCGCCGATCGACAGCCCGGTCAACGCGTTCTTGAAGATCTGCTCGAAGCCGAGGAACTTCACGATCCCGAGGTAGACCGACGGGTGGAAGCGCAGCCCGCCCTTGAACGGGCCGAGCGCGCTGTTGAACTCCACCCGGAAGCCCCGGTTGACCTGGATCCGACCGCGGTCGTCCTCCCACGGCACCCGGAAGATGACCTGCCGCTCCGGCTCGCAGATCCGCTCGATGATCCGCGCCTCCGTGTACTCGGGGTGTCGGGCCAGTGCCGGGCCGATGCTCTCCAGCACCTCGCGTACCGCCTGGTGGAATTCCGGCTCGCCCGGATTGCGGGCGACCACGCTGGTGAACACCGTCTCCACGGTCTCCGGCATACGACACGTCCCTTCGCTCGGGTAGACCCTGTTGCTACCACCCGCGTCGGGTAACCCGCCAGCCGTCCCGGGATACGGACCGTGACCCTCGTCCGGTTCACTGGTCGCGTGGACGAGTCGATCTGGGACGTGGTCCGGGCCTCGCGCGGCTGGCTGGACGCCGCCAACGGCACCGGGCAGACCGAAATGACCTGCCGGATCCTCAAGCTGACCGAGGAGGCGGGGGAGGCCGCGAGCGCCTGGATCGGGCTGCTCGGCCAGAACCCGCGCAAGGGCGTCACGCACAGCCGCGAGGACGTGGCGGCCGAGCTGGCGGACGCGGCGTTCACCGCGCTGGTCGCCATCGAGAGCCTCGGCTTGGACGCCCGTTCCGTGCTCGACGCGTGCGCCAGGAAGGCCCGATCCCGCGTCGGACCGCCTCCCGGCTGAGCCGCCGCGCGCGGCGGCTCAGCCGGTGGCTGCGGTGACGTCACAGGCCGTGGCGGCGGTCGCCCACCACCTGTTCGCAGAGCGCCGCCTCCGACCGCGCGGAGAACGGGCCGCGGTGGGCGGCGACCGCCAGCCGGGTCTCCTCGGCGACCAGATCGGCGTTGATCTGGGCCGCCGCGACCACGCCGGCCGCCGCGGCGGCGCCCACCTGGGCCGCCGGGTCGGTGACGTTGCCGGCGACCCACACGCCGGGCACGTCGGTGCGGCCCGTCGCGTCGGCGGGGACGTGCTCGCCGATCCCCGCCGGGTGTTCGACCGGTCGCAGCCCGAGCGCCGCGAGGAAACCGGCGCGCGCCATCATCCGCGACGAGACGGCCAGCGCCTCGCGGCCGACGACCGTGCCGTCGCCCAGCCGTACGCCCACCAGGCGGTCCTCGACGACCTCCAGGGACGCCACCTCGCCGTGCACCACGCGGATGCCGCGGGCGGCCAGCTGCTCGGCCTGCTCGTCGGTGAGGGGCGCCATGGTGTGGCAGAAGTACGTGACGTCGGCGCTCAGCTGCCGGAACAGCAACGCCTGGTGCACCGACATCGGCCCGCTGGCCAGCACGCCGATGGCCCGGTCACGGACCTCCCAGCCGTGGCAGTACGGGCAGTGCAGGACGTCCCTGCCCCACCGCTCCCGCAGCCCCGGGACCTCCGGCAGCTCGTCCACCAGCCCGGCGGCCACCAGCAGGCGGCGCGCCCGTACCGTCCGGCCGTCGCCCAGCGTCACCGCGAACCCACCGCCGTCGCGGTCCACGGCGGCGACCTCGCCGGTCACCACTCGGCCGCCGTAGCCGCGGACCTCCGCCCGACCGCGGTCCAGCAGCTCGGCCGGCCGGATCCCCTCCCGGGCCAGCAGCCCGTGCACGCCCTCGGCCGGGGCGTTGCGCGGGGCGCCCGCGTCGACCACCACCACCGACCGCCGCGCCCGGGCCAGCGTCAACGCCCCGCTCAACCCGGCCGCGCCACCTCCGATCACCACCACGTCGTAGCTGTCATCCAGCCGATCGGTCACCGTGACCACCTCCCGCGACCACGATGCGACCGCGGCGACGGGGGTGGCAAACATTGTTGCCGAAGTGGCAAGATGGCGGCATGGACGACGACCTCGACCAGACGCTCGGCGCGGTCGGACCCCGGCTGCGCGCGCTGCGTCGGCAGCGGGAAACCACCCTGGCCGACCTCTCGGCGGCGACCGGCATCTCGGTGAGCACGCTGTCCCGGCTGGAGTCCGGTGCCCGCCGGCCGACCCTAGAACTGCTCCTCCCGCTGGCCAGGGCGCACGGCGTCACGCTCGACGAACTCGTCGACGCCCCCACCACCGGCGACCCCCGCATCCACCTGCGGCCGGTCACCCGCCACGGGATGACCATGCTGCCCCTGACCCGCCGGCCCGGCGGCATCCAGGCGTACAAGCTCGTCATCCCGGGCGGCGGTCGCAGGGCGGAACCCGATCCGCAGACCCACGAGGGCTACGAGTGGCTCTACGTCCTCAACGGGCGGCTGCGGGTCGTCCTCGGCGACCAGGACCTCGTGCTCACGCCGGGGGAGGCGGCGGAGTTCGACACCCGCGTACCGCACTGGTTCGGGTCGGCAGACGCCGAGCCGGTCGAGTTCCTCAGCCTCTTCGGCAGGCAGGGCGAACGCGCCCACCTGCGCGCCCGCCCCAAAACCCC